>JAVEES010000288.1 GCA_030840285.1 Pseudonocardiales bacterium | reverse complement strand
GGGTCCGAATGCGTGCAACCGGCCATCCCCACCGCGACAACCAGCGCGGCACCAACCATGACCGGACCGACCGAGAAGCTTCTGAGCATCGTCGAAGGATTTCAGCGCGCAACCACCAGCGTGGCCGGTTTGGCAAGAATGTGGATAACTAACCGATCCGCCGCCCGAGAGTTCTCGAGATCAACTCACGTCTGCTGCTGCCATGGCAACGCGAAACGTGAGTTGATCAACGAAATCGACCGAGACGGCCAAAGAAACGAGCGGCTGGCTTAGCGGTGGAAGTTCTGCCGGGCGGCCAGCGCCAGGAGCTCGTGACGCATCGAGGGCGATGCGGTGTCCAGGGCGCGCTCGAACTGGCGGACCTGGCGACGGTTGCGGATCTTCTGCTTGATGCTGCTCATGATGTTCCTATTCGATGTCGTGACGCCGTTGTCTGTCTCATCGGGGCTGGCTCAACGAAATGATCAGCGTCGTGCTTCATTCGGTGCAGCTACGATCATGGCCTCGATCTATTAATCAGGTTACTCCTACCGCTTAACGAATCAACCTAGTTTGCTTACGTGTGGTTAACGCCACCGGAACACACAGCATTCCTCACCTGACCTGAGACCGGCGTCACGGGGCAAGGGCACGGTGCGACGCATACCCTGCCGATATGAGCATCTTCGACGTCTCGATAGCCGGTCTCACAGATCGCGAGGCGAACCTGGCGCCGCAGCCCGGGATGGCGACCCTGATCGTCAACGTCGCGTCGAAGTGTGGGCTCACGCCGCAGTACGAGGCCTTGGAGCGGTTGCAGGAGAGGTACGCCAGCCGCGGTTTCACGGTGTTGGGCGTGCCGTGCAACCAGTTCGGCGGCCAGGAACCAGGCACCAACGATGAGATCGCGCAGTTCTGCTCAGCCACCTACGGCGTCAGCTTCCCGCTCACCGAGAAGGTCGAGGTCAACGGACCCAATCGGCACCCGCTGTACTCGCAGCTGGTCGAGCACGCCGACGCCGACGGCTACGCCGGTGACGTCCGCTGGAACTTCGAGAAGTTCCTGGTCAGCCCCTCCGGTGATGTCGTCGCACGGTTCAGTCCGAAAACCCAGCCGGACGACGAGCGAGTTGTTGCCGTCATCGAAGCCATGCTGCCGGGTGTCGAGGACAATCTGCCCACCGATTGACCGCAGCATCGAGCTCACCGCGAAAAAATAGGCGTCGAACGCGAAATAGCAGCGTGTCGACGCCTATTTTCGGGCAATCAGCGGGCTAGAGCAGCGCGAGGCCGGGGTCACGCAGGACGGCGGCAACATCGGCGAGAAACTCCGAGCCCTGCTGGCCGTCCACCGATCGATGGTCGAAGGACACCGCCAACTGGGTCACCCATCGTGGCTCAATCCGCTCGTCCTCGCCGGTGCCGACCACCCAGGGCTGCCGCCGCACGGCTCCGAAGGCCAGGATGCCAGCCTCACCAGGGTTGAGGATCGGCGTACCAGTGTCGACTCCGAAGACGCCGACGTTGGTGATCGTGAAGGTGCCGCCGGCCATGTCCGCAGGCGACGTCCTGCCCGCTCGGGCGGTGTCGGTGAGAGCGCCGATGCTCTCCGCGAGCTCGAGCAACGACAGGGAGTCGGCGTTCTTGATGTTGGGGACGATCAGGCCGCGCTCGGTGGCGGCTGCGATGCCGAGATTGACGTAGTGCTTGACCACGATCTCGCCGGCCGACTCGTCCCAGGTGGAGTTGATGATCGGCGTTCGCTTGGCCGCCCACAGGACGGCCCGTGCGACGAACAGCAGCGGTGAGACCTTCACGGCCCGGAATTCGCGGCGGGCCGCGATGCGCTCGCGAAGGGCCATCATCTCGCTGACGTCGAGCGTGACGAATTCGGTGACGTGCGGCGCCGTGAACGCCGAGGCCACCATGGCCGCCGCGGTGTGCTTGCGGACGCCCTTGATCGGGATCCGAGTCTCCGCACCCGCGGTGGGAGCGCTTCCCGAGCCCCGCCGGGGTGCCTCGGACTTCGCAGCTTCCTCGACGTCCAGGCGCGAGATCGACCCGTTCGGCCCGGTCGCCACGATGTTGGACAGGTCCACCCCGAGGGTCTTGGCCAGCTTGCGCACCGGGGGTTTGGCCAGCACAGCTCGTCCGGTCGGCAGCACCGCGTTCGCGGCGTGCGCCCCGGGAGTCACGCCGAAGGCGTCATTGGCACTCGGCGCCTCCTCGCGAGCCACCCGGCGCCGGCGCCGGCCGCGCTCGCCGGACACGCCATAGCCGACCAGCACCGACTCGCGTCCGGCCTTGGAAGCCGCCGGACGTTCGGCAGCCGACGCCGGACGATCGGCCGCCGCGCCGCCGTCGACCGGTGGGCTGGGCACCAGATCGCCACCGTCAGCTGTCGGGCCCGTCGCCGGCGCGGTCTCAGCCACCTCTCCCTCGCCGACTCGGATGGTGATGATCGGCGTGCCGACATCGACGGTGGCGCCCTCCTCGAAGTGGATGGCGTGCACGACGCCGGCGAACGGCGCGGGCAGTTCGACCGCGGCCTTGGCGGTCTCCACCTCGACGAGCACCTGGTTCACCGCGACCGGATCGCCGACCTTGACGTCCCAGCGCAGGATGTCCGCTTCGGTGAGGCCCTCGCCGACATCGGGCAGCTTGAAGGGCTTGAGTTCAGCCATGATCCTGCTTCCCCTGTCCTAGTACGCGAGCGTGCGGTCGACGGCGTCGAGGATGCGGTCCACGTCGGGCAACCACTCCTCTTCCACCCGGCTGGGCGGGTACGGCGTGTCGAAACCGCCCACCCGCAGCACCGGCGCTTCCAGGGAGTAGAAGGCCTTCTCCTGGACCCGGGCCGCGATTTCCGCACCCATGCCGAGGGTCACCGACGCCTCGTGCACGACGACGAGCCGTCCGGTCCTCACGACCGAGTCCACGACCGTCGCGGTGTCGATCGGCGACAGCGAGCGCAGGTCGATCACCTCCAGGTCGCGGCCGTCCTCGGTGGCTGCCTTCGCGGCTTGCAGGGCGGTGGCGACCATGGGTCCGTAGGCGACGATCGTCGCGTCACTGCCTGGCCGGACGACCTGTGCGGAATGCAGTGGCAGGGGCGCCTGGGCAGCGCTCGTGTCGAGGGAGCCCTTGCTCCAATATCGCCGCTTCGGCTCGAAGAACACCACCGGGTCATCCGAGTCGATGGCCTGCCGCAGCATCCAGTAGGCATCGGACGGGTTGGAGCAGGTGACGACCTTGAGGCCGGCGGTGTGTGCGAAGTAGGCCTCGGGTGATTCGGAGTGGTGCTCGACAGCACCGATCCCGCCGCCGTACGGGATCCTGATCGTGATCGGCATCCGGACCGCGCCGAGAGACCGGTTGTGGATCTTGGCGACCTGGCTGACGATCTGGTCGAACGCCGGGTAGACAAAGCCGTCGAACTGGATCTCGCACACCGGCCGGTAGCCCCTGATCGCCAGCCCGACCGCCGAGCCGATGATGCCGGACTCGCCGAGCGGGGAGTCGATCACCCGATCCTCGCCGAAGTCCTTCTGCAGGCCGTCCGTGATCCGGAAAACGCCGCCGAGCTTGCCCACGTCCATGCCCATGACGAGCACCTTCGGGTCATGCTCGAGCCGGTGGCGCAGGGCAGCGTTGAGAGCGCCGGCCACTGTGAGGTTGGTCGGTTCGGGCATCAGTGACCCGCCCCCTCGAAGGCCGAGAGGTACTCGCGGTAGCCCTCGCGCTGCTCGGCCAGCTCGTCCGGCAGGTCGACGAAGACGTTGTCGAACACTGAGAGCGGTCCCGGATCGGGCAACGCCCGGCAGGCGGCCCGGATCCGAACCGCGAGTTCCTCGGCCTCGGCGTCGATGCCGTCGAAGAAGTCCTGCGCGACACCCGCCTGGCGAACCAGGTACGCCCTGACCCGCTCGATGGGATCGCGATGCTTCCAGGTCTCGAGCTCTTCGCTGAGCCGGTACCGGGTCGGGTCATCGGAGGTGGTGTGCGCACCCATCCGATAGGTGTAGGCCTCGATCAGCGTCGGCCCCTGGCCCGAGCGAGCCTCGTCCAGTGCTACCCGGCTGACGGCGAGGCAGGCCAGCACGTCGTTGCCGTCGATCCGGATGCCCGGAAAGCCGAAGCCGGCGGCCCGATGAAAGAGCGGGACCCGGCTCTGGCGCTCGACCGGCTCGGAGATCGCCCACTGGTTGTTCTGGCAATAGAAGACGACCGGCAGGTTGCCGGCGGCGGCCCAGATGAAGGCTTCGTTGACGTCACCCTGGCTCGATGCGCCGTCGCCGAAGAACGCCAGGACCGCGGTGTCGCGGTCAGGTTCACCGGTCCCGACGGCACCATCACGCGTAACGCCCATCGCGTACCCGACCGCATGCAAGGCCTGGGCGCCCAGCACGATCGTGTACAGGTTGAAGTTGTTCTCGTTCGGGTTCCAGCCGCCGAGGCTGACCCCGCGGAACATGCCGAGCAGCGTGACCGGGTCGACGTCGCGGCACCAGGCAACCCCGTGCTCGCGGTACGTCGGAAACGCCATGTCTTGGGTCCGCAGCGCTCGCCCGGCACCGACCTGGGCCGCCTCCTGACCGAGGCAGGACGCCCACAGTCCGAGCTCTCCCTGCCGCTGCAATGCGGTCGCCTCGCCATCGAACCGCCGGACGAGCGCCAGGTCGCGATAGAGCGACTTGATCTCCTCGTCGGTGATCTCGAGGGGAAAGTCGGGGTGCTGGACCCGGGTCCCTTCCGGGGTGAGCAACTGGACCAGGTCCGGCTCGGGCGGGACGTGACCGTGCAGCGTCATGTGCGCTCCTCGCGTCTCGAGCACCGTTCGCGGGATCGCCGCTTGGTGCTGCCTATGCGTTTCTTCTCGTCCGGGCCGGCGGTCTTCCCCGGGGGTGGTGGGGGCGTCGCCGGTCGTTGTCCGCTCATAGTCGCACGAGTTGTGTTGATCGTGTGACTGCCTGATTAACCGGCGGGTAACCGTCCACAGCGCAGCCCTATCGCGGGTCACGCCCGCTGCCCGGACGTCCGGGTACCGTGAGCTGATGGAGGAGAACCGGGCCCGTCGGGTGACCGACGCGCTGCGAGAACGCGGGATCAACGCGCAGATGGCCCATGCCGGTGTCTATCAGTTCGGTGTCCGCGTTTCGCTCGGTGACGGGCGCGAGGCCGTCTGGGACACCGACGGCACGGCCGGCCTGGAGGCCAACGTGATGCGCGATGGCGTGCTGGTGGGCTTCGTCCCGGTCATCGCAGGGTCCGAGGACTTCGACGACCAGCAGACGATCGATGCGATTGCCCGGACGGACTACAACCAGCCGATCGCCCGGCAGCGGAGCACGGTTCCAGCAGCCACCGCGCCGCTTCCGCGACAGGGCGGCGTCTTTCGCCGTTTCCTGGACGGCTTCCGCTACCGCTGATCCTTTTTGGGTGCCCGCACCCTTCGTTGGTGCCCCTTTTTCGGTGCCCCCCTTTTTGGTGATCAACTCGCGTTTCGTGTTGCTATCGCGACACCAGACGTGAGTTGATCACCGAAAGGACGGGGCTCCCGCGGCGAGAGCGGCGGCGTTGATCCGGGTCAGGACGCCGTGCAGGAGTTCGAGTTCGCTCAGTTCCACCCCGAGTTTGGCGACGACGGCTGCCGGAATCTGCTCAGCTCGCTCGCGCAGTCGCCGTCCCTCAGCCGTGAGTTGGACCCGCAGCTGTCGTTCGTCGGTCGTGTCACGCGCCCGGGTGATCAGCCCGGACTGCTCCAGCCGCTTGAGGAGGGGCGAGAGCGTCGCGGGGTCCAGTTGAAGCAGCTCGCCCAGTGCCCGCACCGAACTCGGCTCACCGCCCCAGAGCGCCAGCATGACGAGATATTGCGGATGAGTGAGGCCCATGGGCTCGAGCAATGGCCGGTAAACGGCCAGGACGCTGCGATTGGCAACAGCCAGCGCGAAGCAGACCTGCCGTTCGAGGGCTAGCGGGTCCTCGGTCTGGCGTGGCGTGCTCACGTGGTCTCCCGACTGGTGATCTGGCGATTAGTTAGTACACTAATCATTAGTGTACTAGAGGAAGCAGGGACGACTGTGGCACCGGACGGCGGCACAACCGAAGTACCCAGGCACCGTCCGGGACCAGTGAACTGGGTGCGGTACGCCTACGGCGGCGGGTTGAACGCGCGCCATCGCGGCTGGGTGCTCTACGACACGACCTGCCGGACCTGGGCCGCGCGGCACGTGGCGCGGTCACTCCTGCAGATGTCTCCGGTCGTCCTGGCGATCTTGTTGCTGGTGCCCGGACCACTGTGGATCCGGGCAATGAGCTCGCTCGGTGGGCTCATCATGGGGCTGATCTTCTCGCTCGGGTACATGGTCGAGACCACCGAACATCGGCTGGTGAAGGCCGGCTATCCGGTAGGTACGGCGGAACGAGTGCGCGAGCAACGGTCGACCACTGATCGCTCAGAGGCGGTCGCGCGGCGCCGGGCGAAGATGCTCAACCGGATGGATCGCAGGCTGGGCAGCGGCCCATCCTCGACGTCGTAACGCCCCACCAGACCTGTCATAACGCCCCGACCGACCCTTGATCAACTCGCGTTAGAGGCTGCCATTCCAACACCAAACGCGAGATGATCATGGAAACACGGGGAGGGGAGCAGGGAATGGGCGACTTAGGGGGTCACGGAAAT
>JAVEES010000253.1 GCA_030840285.1 Pseudonocardiales bacterium | reverse complement strand
TCCAGCCCCAATTGGTTCATGAGCTCCAGGCGGGGAGCCGGCTCGAAGAACGCCGGGATCGAGCGCATCGGCTCACCGAAGAGCTCGCGCTTGCTCTTGCCGTCGGGGTTGCCGAACTTGAAGTACTCCTCCCACGCGCCCGGCTTGGCGACCACCGAGAAGGTGGGGTTCGGAATGTAGTTGCTGATCTGACCGCGCAACGCGATCTTGGTGCGGCCGTTGACCTGCACGTATTGGACGATGTCCTTGTACTCCTTGGGCAGGAACTTGGTCAGCGCCTCCTCCGGCTCGTAGAGATGGTTGTCCGCGTCGAACAGCGGAAACGGAATGTCGACCCTATGCGAAAGTTGACCCATGGAATGCTCCTTTTCTTCTTGGGAGAATCTTATTCTCAGTTTCGACGTGCCGCAATATCCTGCCGGACCAGGAACTTCTGGACCTTGCCGCTCGCGGTGCGGGGAAAGTCATCAATCGCATGCAACTCCTCGGGCCACTTCTGCGTCGCCGCGCCGACCCCTTTGAAGTGTTCGCGTACCTCGTCGAGGGTCGGCATGGAGTGCCCCGGCTTCAGCCGCAGGACTGCCGCCGCACGCTCGCCCAGTCGGGGATCCGGCGTGGATACCACCACCGCCTCCGCGACCGCGGGCATCTTGAGCAGCACCTCCTCGACCTCCAGCGCGCTGATGTTCTCGCCGCCGCGGATGATGACGTCGGCCTTGCGGTCGGTGATGGTGAGGTAGCCGTCCTCGTCCAGCATCCCGACATCGCCGGTGCGGTACCAGCCCTCTTCATCGAAGAACTTGGCCGTCAGTTCGGGATCGGTGTAGCCGAGGCAGAGGTCGGGGCCTCGGCTGTAGATCTCGCCATCGGGCCCTAGCCGGATCTCCACCCCTGGCCGCGGGTTGCCGTCGGTATAGAGGCGCTTCTCCTCCGGCGCGGTTGGCGACGACCCTGTGATGGACGGGTGTTCGCTGCTGCCGTAGGAGCGGAAGACGAACATGCCGAGATCGGCGAGCCGCCGCGTGACCGCCGCAGGAACCGTCGAGCCGCCAAGGCCGACGGTGGTGAAGTGGCGAATATGTTCTGGCGTGCAGTCGGGATGGTCCAACACGCTGGTGACGAAATAGGGCGGCCCGCCACCGATCGAAAGCCCTTCGCGCTCGATGAGTTTGAGCACCTGGCCGGGATCCCATACGTCGCACAGATCGATCGATGCGCCCTCGAGCACCGGAATGAGGAATGCGCCCAGCATGCCGATGAAGTGACCCACAGGGGTGCCGGTGAGCTGCCGGCCGCGGTCCTCCGGATAGTTCTCCAGCAGTTGGCGCGTCTCGAAACCCAGCGTTTGATGGCTGTGCACAACGCCTTTCGGGTTGCTCGTGGTGCCGGAGGTGAATGCGATCAGCGCCGGGCTGACGGGGTCGGTGACGAGGGTTCCAACCAGCGGTTCGTCGGCGAGTAGATCGTGATAGCTGTCGCCTACCAGTCCGACGATCGGGATGTCCGCGCAAAGGTCGGGCTGAAATTGCATGCGCCCGAATTCTTCTGCCGTGACGAATACGCGCGGCTTGGCGGTGCCGAGGATGTGAGTGAGTTCCTTGCGCCCGTAGAAATGCACGATCGGCACGGTGACGGCGCCGAGGAACGTCGACGCCCAGAAGGTCGCGGCGGCCTCCATCCAGTTCGGTAGCTGGAGCGCCACCACGTCACCGGGACCGACGCCACGGGCGTGGAGGCCGGCCGCAAGCCTGCGTGCCTCGAGCTCGACGTCGCGGAACGTGCCCGCGAACGGCCGAACTGCCGAGTGCACGACGAAGCCGGTGTCGGGGTTCGCCCGCAGCCCGCCGGCGACGAGATCGCCGAGGGTGTCCTGCGTCCACCACCCCTCTTCCTTGTAGCGCTTCGTCAGCTCAACAGGGATTTTGCGCATGCTTTCGATGGCACCTCCAGTCCCGACGCGATGCTATTCTCCGAAAGAGAGAATGCCAATACCGCAGACGGAGAACGCTTGATGGTCGACCTTGAATGGGATGACGGCCTGGCGATCGTCACCATCGATCGGCCGCATGCCCGCAATGCCATCTCGCTGGAGACGATGGATCAGTTGGACAAGGCGCTCGACGGGGCGGAGGGCGCTAGGGCGTTGGCCCTGACGGGTGCCGGTGACCGCGCGTTCGTCTCCGGTGGCGACCTGAAGGAACTATCCGCGTTGCGCACCGAATGGGACGCGTCGACGATGGCGTTTCGCATGCGCTCGATCTGCGATCGCATCGCCGCCTTCCCGGCACCCACTGTCGCCGTGCTCAATGGCCACGCGTTGGGTGGCGGCGCCGAGTTCGCGGTGGCGGCCGACATCCGGCTGGCCGCCGACGACATCAAGATCGGGTTCAATCAGGTGACGCTGGAGATCATGCCGGCGTGGGGTGGTGCCGAGCGGCTTGTCGCGCTTGTGGGGTACAGCAAGGCCCTGCTGCTGGCCGGCACGGGCACCGTGCTCGACGCTGCTGAGGCGGAGCGAATCGGCCTGGTGGACAAGGCTTTTCCGCGGGCATCCTTCGACGACGGGTGGCGTGGCATCGCCAAGGTGTTGGCGGGCCGGCCGGCCGGCGAGATCAAGCGTGTCATGAAGGGCACCCCGACGACGGAAGCCGTCGCGGCCTTTGCCCGGCTCTGGGTCGCGGACGAACACTGGGCCGCTGCGGACAAGGTGATGAAGCGCGGCAAGTAAGTGATTTGGGTGCGTTCTGGAGCGGTGAGCGCTCCTGATTGCGCCCAATTCGCTAGCTGCCGAGTTCGCGGATCGGGTCGCTGCCGTCCCAACCCGCCGCGGCGTCGCGGATGAACTTGGCGCTGGCCGATTGCCCATCCGTCAGCTCGGAGATCTCGATGATCTGGGCCGGGCTGTTTGGCGGCTCCACGTAGGCGAATCGCACGCCGAAACCCTCGCCACCGGACCAGACGACGGGCCAGCCGGCTGCTTCGACAGCCTTCATAGTGCCTTCGAAATCCTCTGTCCAATAGGCTAACTGGTGATAGCCCGGACCGTTGGACGCGAGGAACTCGGTGAAGATGGTCGGGGTGTCGTCCTCCTGCTGGATAAGCTCGAGCTGCAGCTCGCCGCTGTTGGACAATGCCAGTGACAGCGTGGTTTCGCAGGGTTCACCGCGGTAGAGTGCGCACATCGGCAGTCCCCGGATGACCAGCCATGGGCCAACGCCCAGCTCTACCCAGCTCGCAAGGGCGCTGTCGAGATCGGTGACGACATAACCGATCTGACGGATCGATCCGGGAAGCACGCTCATGACGCCGTTGGGTGGACGATGACGCGCGGCGGGCCCTGGAACTTGCGCGCCCGGCCGATCGCATCCGGCACCTCGTCGAGGCTGATCACCTTGCCGACGCTGGGCAATGGGTCCAGACGTCCGTCGATGACCGCGTCGAGCGTGCCGTACCAGTCGACCGGATGCGGGCCGCCGCCGAATTGAATGGTGACGCCCTTGTGTGTGGCCTCGGTGACCGAGACCGAATCGGTGCCGTGCCAGCCACCTGCGGCGAACAACCGAGCCAGGAACTCACACGATCCGATGATGTTCGCAAGCAGACCGGGCGCGCCGACACATTCGAAGATGACCTGTGGCTTCTGAATCCTCTTGTCTTGGGC
>JAVEES010000416.1 GCA_030840285.1 Pseudonocardiales bacterium | reverse complement strand
CATGCCGATGGCAACGCCTGAGGTCGTGATGGGCTCCTCGCTGCTGACGCTGTTCGTCAGCTTCGGCCTGCCCTTGGGCGCCAAGACGATCTTCATCGCGCATGTGATGTTCTGCCTGAGCTATGTGGTCGTCACGGTCAAGGCGCGTATCGCCAGCCTCGATCCGCGGCTGGAACAGGCTGCCTCAGACCTGTATGCCAACGAGCTCCAGACGTTCACCAGGATCACCTTGCCGCTGGTCGCGCCCGGGATCGCAGCGGGAGCATTGCTGGCCTTCTCGCTCTCTTTCGACGACTACATCGTGACCAACTTCAACGCCTCCAGTTCCTCGGTGACATTTCCGATGTACGTCTGGGGTGCCGCACAGCGCGGAACCCCCGTGCAGATCAACGTCATCGGAACGGCGATGTTTCTCATCGCGATCCTCGCGGTGGGCGCGGGCCAGCTGGTGGCAAGCCGTCGCAACAAGGCGAAGTGGTAAGCCTTTCCCATGGTTCGTTATGGAGCGCAGTTCGGTCCGGACATCACCTTTCTCGGCGTCGACCGCTGTGACTGGGCAGATCCGGCCAGCTATTCAGACGCCGACGTCGTGATCCTGGGCGCACCCTTCGACGGCGGCACCTCGCACAGGTCGGGGACCCGCTTCGGCCCGCAGTTCATCCGGCAGACCTGCTACCTGCCGCACGACGGCAGCAGGCCGTCCCTGGCGATGCGGGTGGACGGGCTGCAGGATCTGAGGGTCTATGACGCCGGCGACGTGGAGCTTTTCTCCGGCGATGCTGCCCGGTCGGTGAAGGACCTGCAGGAGGCCGTGCACGCGGTTACCGCCAACGGCGCGATCCCACTGGTCCTGGGCGGTGACCACACGATCGCGTGGCCAGATGCCGCGGGGGTGGCTCAGCACCTCGGACAGGGCCGGATCTCGATGATCCACTTCGACGCGCATGCCGACACCGGCAACATCGAGTTCGGTTCCCTGATCGGGCATGGCCAGCCGATGCGACGGTTGATCGAATCCGGAGCGCTGCGGGGCGACCGATTCCTGCAGATCGGACTGCGCGGTTACTGGCCGCCGCCGGAGACGTTGAGCTGGATGGCGCAGCAGAACATGCGCTCCTATGAGATGAGCGAGATCGGCGCGCGTGGACTCACCGAGTGCCTCACCGAGGCCTTCGGCATAGCCACCGACGATTGCGACGGGGTCTTCCTGTCCGTCGACATCGACGTGTGCGACCCGGGACATGCACCGGGGACCGGAACTCCCGAACCAGGTGGGCTGACCGCGCGGCAACTGCTCGACTCGGTCAGGCGGATCGCCTACGAGCTACCCGTGGTCGGGGTGGACCTGGTGGAGGTCTCGCCGCCCTACGACCACGCAGACATCACATCGTTCCTGGCCAACCGGGTCGTACTCGAGGTGCTGTCCGGAATCGCCCGGCGCCGCCGGGATGCCGCTGAGGGCACTAGCTGGGACCCGCGGCAACCATTGCTAGAGGATCGCTGAGCCCGCTCGGGTCAGCGACGCCATTGGGTTCTGGTCCGCTGGCGGTCCCACAGCAGGCCGCCGGCGAGGGCCAGGATCGTCAGGACGATGGCCAGGGCGCCGGCGAGGTTGTAGTGGGTCGTGGTGAGCATCAGGGCCAGTACGAGGACCGAGAACCAGCCCATGATCTGGCGACCCTTGCCGAACTCGTGATGCCAACCCCACTGTTCGGGCCGTTCGTGCTCGTGGCCGGATCCATCGGTGAGCTGGTGACCGCGTTCGGTTGCCACGTTTTTCGCTCCTGTACTCGAAGATGGCTGCGACCTACGGTGCACATTCTGGCATCGGCCACAATGGCCCGGTGACTCGCCCTGCCGAAACTCGTAGCGTCATCGTCCTGGGATCGACCGGTTCGATCGGTACCCAGACCCTCGATGTCGTCCGTCGGGCCTCGGATCGCTTCCGGGTCGTCGGCATCGCCGCGGGCGGCCACCAACTGGACCTGATCGTGCAGCAGGCGATCGAGCATTCGGTGAGCCACGTGGCCGTGTCGGATCCCGGCGCGGAGGCTGAGTTGCGTGATCGGCTCGCTGCGCGGTGGCCTGGCGGGGACGCGCTTCCGTCGGTGCTGGCCGGGCGCACGGCCACCGAAGAGCTGGCCACCCTGGAATGCGACGTCGTGCTCAACGGAGTGGCCGGCGCGCAGGGCCTGAGGGCAACCCTGGCGGCTCTGGGGGCCGGGCGGACCGTGGCGCTGGCGAACAAGGAGTCGTTGGTCGCCGGTGGCCCGCTGGTCCTCGATGCGGCCCGTCCGGGCCAGCTGGTACCGGTCGACTCCGAACATTCGGCGCTGGCCCAAGCACTGCGCGGCGGAACGAAGGATGAGGTGCGGCGGCTCGTCCTGACGGCCAGCGGCGGTCCCTTTCGTGGGCGCAGCCGAAGCGAACTCGAGCACGTCTCACCGCACGATGCGTTGGCGCATCCGACCTGGCAGATGGGCAAGCTGATCACCACCAACTCGGCCACGCTCGTCAACAAGGGCCTCGAGCTGATCGAAGCCGCCCTGCTCTTCGACGTCGCCTACCCGGCGATCGACGTCGTGGTGCATCCGCAGTCGAGGGTGCACTCGATGGTCGAATTCCACGACGGCTCGACGCTGGCGCAGGCCAGCCCGCCCGATATGAGGTTGCCGATCGCCCTGGCTCTTGGCTGGCCGCACCGGGTGCCCGGAGCGGCTCCCGGGCTGGATTGGAGCGCCGCCCAGAACTGGAGCTTCGAGCCGGTGGACGAGGCAGCCTTCCCCGCGATCGGCGTCGCCCGTACTGCAGGAGTCGCCGGTGGCTGCGCGCCGGCGGTTTTCAACGCGGCGAACGAGGAGCTGGTAGCGGCCTTTCACCAGGGGCGCTCGAGCTTCCTGGACATCGTCGACATCACCGAGCGGGTCCTGCAGCTGTGGCTAAGTTCAGAGCACGGCGCAGCTGGGAACCCTCGCGATGTCGCCGATGTTGAGCAGGCTGAACAGTGGGCTCGCGCACAGGTCAGGCGCGCTCTGGCCGGGTTTGCGGGTAGCTGACTGCTGCCAGGCACAGCTGGCCGGCGCACAATGGGCGGCGCGCAGGCGCACAATGGAACAGCCTCCGCTTGCCCACCATGTTCGAAAGGATGACCGCGTGCTCTACGCCCTCGGCGTTATCGCCTTCGCCCTCGGGCTACTCCTGTCGATCGCACTGCATGAGATCGGGCACCTGGTCCCGGCCAAGAAGTTCGGCGTCAGGGTGACGCAGTACATGGTCGGCTTCGGTCCGACGCTGCTGTCCAGGCGCCGCGGAGAGACTGAATACGGGATCAAGGCGATTCCGATGGGTGGCTACATCCGGATGATCGGCATGGTGCCGCCGCGCAGGGACGGCAAGCGATCCCGCTGGCCACGCCGGATGGCGGGTCTGGTCGAGGAGTTCCGCGCCACCAGCCGCGCCGAGGTGGACGAATCCGACGAGAACCGCCAGTTCTACCGGCTGACCCCCGGCAAGAAGATGATCATCATGCTCGGCGGGCCGACGATGAACCTGCTCATCTTCCTGATCCTGACCCTGTTCGTATGCCTGGCGATCGGCGTGAAGGTGCCGACCACCACGGTCGCGTCAGTGAGCAAGTGCGTCGTCCCCGCCACCTCGACCGTGACGACCTGCCCTGCGCCGAACAGCCCCGACTACGTCAAGGCGCCGGCCAACGGCGTGTTGCAGGCGGGCGACAAGATCACCTCGATCAACGGCACCGCGATCAACAAGTGGTCTGATTCGGTGAACATCATCGAGGCATCGGCCGGCAAGGCGCTCACCGTGACCGTCGAACGGGCCGGCAAGCCGGTCACCCTGACGTTGACGCCGGTGCAGACGACGAAGTACGCCAACGCCGACGGGACGAAGACCAAGCAGGCCGGGTTCATCGGGATCGGGACCACCGAGGCGTACCAGTCGCTCGGGATTGCCGACACCGGACGGGTGATCTGGTCCCAGCTCGGGCTCTCGGTACGCGCGCTGCAGCAGTTCCCGGCCAAGATCGGCAGCCTGTTCGGCACGGTCTTCGAAGGAAAGCCACGCGACCAACAGGGTGCGGTCGGGGTTGTCGGGCTGGGACGCATCGGTGGCCAGATCGCCGACAGCACGACGATTCCGCTGATGGACAAGATCGTGAACCTGATCAGCCTGCTGGCCGGGGTGAACCTGCTGCTGTTCTTCTTCAACCTGCTACCGCTGTTGCCGCTGGACGGCGGTCACGTGGCCGGCGCCATCGTGGAATCGGTTCGGCGCGGGTTCGCCCGGCTGCGCAACCGTCCGCGCCAGATCTTCGTCGACGTCGCCCAGCTCGTGCCGGTGATGTACGTGGTCGCGAGCGTCCTGATCGTCTTCTCGGTGCTCGTCATGTACGCAGACATCGTCAAACCGATCTCGATCAACTGATCCACCAACCGCACCATCCGATTCCGCAAGGAGAATGTTGTGACCGTTCCGTCCAAGCCAGAGGTCGAGTTCCCGACCGGCGAGCTCACCGGTGAACTGCAGGTCCGTGACCTGGTCGAAGGCGACGGTCCGACCGCGGTTGCCGGCCAGCAGGCGGTAGTGCACTACGTCGGCGTCGCGCACTCCACCGGCGAGGAGTTCGACGCCAGCTACAACCGCGGCACACCGTTCACCTTCCCGCTGGGCGAGGGCAGGGTCATCGCCGGCTGGGATCAGGGTGTGCAGGGGATGAAGATCGGTGGCCGCCGGGAGCTGATCATTCCGCCGCAGCTGGGCTACGGCGATCGTGGTGCGGGTGGCGCCATCAAGGGCGGCGAGACGCTGATCTTCGTGGTCGACCTGATCGACCTGCGCTAGAACGCCCTGAACCACAATGCCTGAGCCAGAAACAGGATCGAGGACTCCAACGATGGCCACACCGATTCCGCTGGGCATGCCGGCAGCGCCACCGCCGGTGCTCGCGCCGCGGCGTGTTTCTCGCAAGATCAAGGTCGGCTCGGTAGCGGTCGGCGGCGACGCCGCGATCTCGGTGCAGTCGATGACCACGACCCTGACCTCTGACATCAACGCGACGCTGCAACAGATCGCTGAGCTGACCGCGTCCGGCTGTGACATCGTGCGAGTGGCCTGCCCGAGCCAGGACGACGCTGATGCCCTTGCGGCTATCGCGAGAAAATCCCAGATCCCGGTTATCGCCGACATCCACTTCCAGCCCAAGTACGTCTTCGCGGCCATCGACGCCGGTTGCGCAGCGGTACGGGTGAATCCGGGCAACATTCGTGCCTTCGACGACAAGGTGGGCGAGATCGCGCGCGCCGCTGCCGATGCGGGGGTTTCGCTGCGGATCGGTGTGAACGCCGGATCGCTGGACAAGCGACTGCTGGAGAAGTACGGCAAGGCAACCCCCGAGGCGCTGGTCGAATCGGCACTGTGGGAGGCATCGCTGTTCGAGGAACACGGCTTCCGTGACTTCAAGATCTCGGTCAAGCACAACGATCCGGTGATCATGGTCCGCGCATACGAGCAGCTGGCAGAACAGTGTGACTACCCGCTTCACCTGGGCGTCACCGAGGCGGGGCCCGCCTTCCAGGGGACCATCAAGTCCTCGGTGGCGTTCGGTGCGCTGCTCAGCCGCGGCATCGGCGACACGATCCGGGTATCGCTGTCCGCGCCACCGGTCGAAGAGGTCAAGGTAGGCCTGCAGATCCTCGAATCGCTGAACCTGCGGCAACGCCGGCTGGAGATCGTCTCGTGCCCGTCTTGTGGCCGCGCGCAGGTCGACGTCTACTCCCTGGCCGAGAAGGTCACGGCGGGGCTTGAAGGCGTCGAGGTGCCGCTGCGGGTGGCGGTCATGGGTTGCGTGGTCAACGGTCCCGGCGAGGCGAGGGAGGCTGACCTCGGTGTCGCCAGCGGCAATGGCAAGGGGCAGATCTTCGTCAAGGGCGAGGTCGTCAAGACCGTTCCGGAATCACAGATCGTCGAGACCCTGATCCATGAGGCGCTGAGACTGGCCGAAGAGATGGAAGCGGCCGGCATCACCTCGGGCGCTCCGAGCGTGTCGGTGAGCTGAGGGCGTAATTCGGTTGTCAGGCAACAGCCGGGCAGAGAACAGTCCAGCAGGTGGATATCTCTATTCGGCGCGGCCGTCCCGATGACCTGCACGAGATCGCTCGGGTGGATGGCGCCTCCTTCGGCGTGACCTATACCGAGCAGGACCTCGCCGATGCGCTGCTCGTGGTGGACCTCGATCGGTTCTGGCTCGCCATCGATGACGGCCGGATCGTGGGCGTCACTGGTGACTACCCGCTGACGATGACCACGCCGGGTGGCGGATCCATCGACGTCCCGGGCGTGACGTGGGTATCGGTGAGCCCGACCCATCGCCGGCGAGGCATCCTGCGACAGCTGATGGATCATCAGCTCAACGACTACGCCGAACGCGGCGAGGCAATGGCGATCCTCACCGCCAGCGAGGGCGGCATCTACCGGCGTTTCGGTTACGGCGCCGCGACGCAGGTACGGCGCACGGTCCTGGATCGTCGGCCCGCTCGGCTGGTGGCGCCGGCCAGCGGGGGCTCCGTCGAACTTCTCACCGCCGAGCAGGCTCGCGCGAGGCTGCCAGAGATCCACCGCCGCTGGCGCCAGCTGGTGCCTGGAGCGATAAACCGGACCGAGGGCCGATGGGACTACCACTTCGTCGACCGCGAGAGCGTCCGCGATGGCATGAGTGCAAAGTTTTATCTCGTCCATCCCGATGGTTACGTCGTCTATCGGCTGAAGGAGCACTGGGCCGACGGTCACCCTGCCCACACCTGCTGGATCACCGATTACGCCGCAGCCACCCCCGAGGCGCACACGGCACTGTGGCAGGTACTGCTGGCCATGGATCTCGTCGGCACGATCGAGAGCCATCAGATCCCGATCGATGACCCGCTACCGCATTTGCTCGACAACGGACGGCTGCTCCGCACCACCGCGCTCAACGACGGCGTCTGGGTACGTCCGCTCGACCTGCCGGCCAGCCTCACCGCGCGCCGCTACGGTGTCGAGGTCGACGTCGTGCTGCGCGTGATGGACCCGTTGCGCGGCGACACCACCTATCGCCTGCGCGGTGGTCCGGACGGCGCCGAATGCACGCCGACAACCACGTCCGCGGACCTCAGTCTGACCGTCGACGCGCTCGGCTCGGCTTATCTGGGGGGTCAGCGACTCGGCGCGCTGGCCGCGGCCGGACGGGTGGAGAGCACGGACAGTGCGGCGCTGCGCAGGCTCGATCTCGCCTTCCAGGCCGAACGAGCGCCCTTTCATGGCACGGCTTTCTGAGACGGACCGGTAGCCTCGGCGGTGTGACCGCGCTGCAGACCCGTCCGCGGGTCCTCACCGCGCGCGATGCGGACGGACTGCGCGCGCTGGTCGAGCGTGACCTGGTAGTCAATTGCGTGCTGGATTCGCGGCTCGCCCTGGCACCAGACCTCGACTCCCGGCGCCTGGGTGGTTTCATCTGGGGGATCGATGATGCCGATGCGCCCGTGCTGCGCGCGGCGGTCTTCCACGGCGGCAACCTGATCCCGGTGGGCCAGGACGCAGCAGGGCTCATTGCCATCGCCGAGCAGCTCGCCCGTGGCGCGCGTGGCTGTTCCTCGATCGTGGGCCCCGCGGCCAGCGTCGATGCGATCTGGCCGGTCCTGGCCCCGCACTGGGGACCGAGCCGAGCCCGCAGACACCGTCAACCGCTGCTGGTGACGGGGCAGCGCGCGGCGATGTCAGCGGACCCGCTGGTCCGGCCGGTCGCGCCTTCGGAGCTTGCGCGCTTCCTACCCGCCGCGACTGCGATGTTCACCGAAGAACTCGGGATATCGCCGCTCGCGCACGGGACCGCGGCAAGCTATCGCGCGAGGGTCGCCGAGGTCATCGCCAGTGGACGCGCCTTCGCGCGCTTCGACCAGGCCGGTGCGGTCGAGTTCAAGGCGGAGATCGGCGCGCTCGGGTCGGGAACCGCGCAGATCCAAGGCGTCTGGGTCAGGCCGGATCTGCGGGGTCGGGGCATCGGAACCGCGGCGATGGCCTCGGTCATCGCCTATGCCCTGCAACGCGCCCCGTCGGTCAGCCTCTACGTCAACGACTTCAACGAGCCTGCGCGCCGGATGTACGCCAGGCTCGGCATGCAGCAGCAGAGCACCCTGAGCACAGTCCTGTTCTGATGCCCTCTGTTCGTTGATCACCGGCTGGGGTACGGGCTCGTTGATCAACTCACGTCTGTGGTCGCCATAGCAGTCGCCATAGCAGCGTCTAACGCGAGATGATCACCGGCTGGGTCTGGTTCGTTGATCAACTGACGGGCTTGTGGTGATCGATCCCCAGCACTTGTCGGATAGCTCTGGTACGCATCTCTTATGACGATCGACGCAGTGCTCTTCGACTGGGGCGGCACCCTGACCCCCTGGCACACCATCGACCCCTTCGCCTGCTGGCTTTCGGTAATCCAGGACGAGGCCCAGGCCAAGGCCCTGCACGAGGCCGAGGCGCTGGTGTGGGCCACAGTCAAGGACACGCATCGCAGCGGCACGATGGACGACATCCTCTCGAGAGCGGAACTGGTGCTGACCGAGACCCAGCTTCGAACCTATTACCAGTGGTGGGACGAGCACAGCTTCACCGATCCGCAGGCCGAGCCGATGTTGAGAGAGTTGCGGGCGCGCGGAATCAAGATCGGCATCCTGTCGAACACGGTGTGGCCGCGCGCCGAGCACGAAAGGATCTTCGAGCGCGATGCGATTCACCACCTCATCGACGGCTCGGTCTATTCCTCCGAGATCGACTGGGTGAAACCTCACCCGCAGGCATTCCGCGCGGCGATGGACGCTGTCGGAGTCACCGATCCCGCCCGGGCCGTTTTCGTCGGCGACCGGCTGTTCGAAGACATCTACGGAGCGCAGCAGGTCGGCATGCGTGCCGTGCATATCCCGCACAGCCAGATCCCGGCCTGGCAGACGACTGGAGTGGAGGGGCGGCCGGACGCCGTGATCAGCGAGTTGTCGGAACTGCCCGCCGTCCTGGATGGGTGGAGCTGATCGGCCACTGGACTCAACGCGGCGACCAGCCGCACTCGACGCGACTCAGCCGCCGGGAAAGGGCACCGTCGGCGTAGCGGGGGTCAGCAACGCCCGCCAGTACAGCGAGTTCTCGGCGCCGCCACGCAAGCCGGCGAGTGCTGACTTGCGGGTCTGGGTGGCTGAGTCCGAAGCGGCCGTACTCAGCAGCTGGTACCGGTAAGCGGCTGCCGCATCCTGCTCGACCTGCAACGCCCAGCGCTGAGCGGTAGCTGCGTCGGTGACGTGCTCATTCGGCTGGTAGGACGCGGCGGCCGGCACCGGAGTAGCGCCCAGCGCGGCCACCTGGCCGGCGGTCACATCCCGCGCGTCACGGTGTGCTTGCTGAAACGATCGAGCGTGCGCGACCTGCTCGGCATCGTCAAGGTGCACGCCGATAACCGAATAGGCGAACACTGCCTGGTGATGGGCGGCGAGCACCCGCTGCAGCGCGTCCATGGTGGGCGCCGTCGAAGGCGTCGTCATCGCAGCACCGTCAGGTGGGCGGACAAGCAGGCAGACATGCTGCCGAGCAGGGGGACTGCCGCTGCCGCGTTGCGGTCAGTAGCTGGCCACTGGACACACTCTGTCGCGAGCCGGGACTCCAGCGCCGAACTTGCCGAGGCCAAGGCCACCACCGTCCCCGCCACGGCCTGCCCGCCCCCTGGCGTCGCCGGGGCTGACGTGGCTGATGCGAGGGTGCTCGGCACCGGGGTGCCAGCTACGTTGTGGGCGAGCCGCCAGCCCGGGTAGTTCTCCAGCAGGGCGCCAAGAGCCTCGGCGTGACTGGCGATATCGGCGCGCAATGCGCTCAGCAAGGCGGAGGGCGAGGCCGCGATCGCCGCGTCATAACCTGCCAGCAACCGCCGCTGGGCCGCGAGCGCATCAGTCAGCGCCGACGGCGGCTGCGGGGGCGGGACGGCGATCTTGTGATGAACCGACTTGCTCGTACCCAGAGCCGCGCCGGTGGCCGCGGCGATCGCGATGACGGTGCTGCCCAGCAACGCACGTCGAGATATCTGAGCCATGGCCTGAACAGTCTTTCAGATGCCGGTACGCTGGTCGCACAGTACGACTCGAAACCACAACTGGACATCGACGGGAGCGCGAACAGCCATGACTGCGCGAACGCCGCGAAGCCAGCAGCTCACCGAGCTGCTCGGCCCGGTGATTACGTCTCGGGGCTACGACCTGGAGGACCTGTCGGTGACGTCGGCGGGTCGTCGCAGCCTTATCCGGGTCATTGTCGACGGCGACGACGGAATCGATCTCGACGCGGTGGCCGACGTGTCTCGAGCGGTCTCCGAGGTCCTCGACGGTGCGGAGGACGGCGGCGGGGCCTTCGCCGGTCCCTATGTGCTGGAGGTGTCCTCGCCCGGCACCGATCGTCCGCTGAGCGAACCGCGTCATTGGCGCCGAGCCGTCGGTCGGCTGGTGACGGTAGAGGCCGACGGCCGCCCGGTGACCGCGCGCGTCCTCTCGGCCGACGATCATGAGGTCACGCTGCAGGTCGACGGCACCGAACATGCGTACCCGTTCAGTGCGCTCGGGCGCGGCAAGATCCAGATCGAGTTCTCCCGTCCGGGCCAGTCGGAGGTTCTCGATGACCTGTCCGAAGAGGACGAGGATGACCTGTCCGAAGAGGACGAGGACGCACTGTCCGAAGAGGACGAGGAGGCCTGACCCGCATGGTTTCGGTAGACATCGCTGCGCTGCGCAGCATCGAACGTGAGAAGGAGATCTCCTTCGACACCGTGATGGAGGCGATGGAGACCGCTCTGCTGACGGCCTACCGGCACACCAACCACCCGATGCCGCACGCCAGGGTCGAGATCGACCGCAAGACGGGCTCGGTCACGGTCTGGGCTGCCGAGTACGCCGCCGACGGCACGCTGGTCGAGGAGTTCGACGACACGCCTACCGACTTCGGGCGGATCGCCGCGATGACGGCGAAGCAGGTGATCATGCAGCGGCTACGTGATGCCGAGCATGATCACACCTATGGCGAGTACTCCGGCCACGAAGGCGACATCGTCACGGGCGTGATCCAGGCCGACGCGCAGGCGGCGCAGCGCGGCTTGGTGATCATCGAGTTGAACAACAAGATCGAGGCCGTCCTGCCGCAGTCCGAGCAGGTGCCCGGCGAGGTGTATGAGCACGGCATGCGCATCAAGACCTACGTGGTTGCGGTGACCCGCGGAATGCGCGGTTTGCAGATCACGCTGAGCCGCACGCACCCCAATCTGGTCAAGAAGCTGTTCGCGCTCGAGGTGCCCGAGATCGCCGACGGCAGCGTCGAGGTCATGGCCGTCGCCCGCGAGTCCGGCCACCGGACCAAGATTGCGGTCCACAGCACCGTGGATGGCCTGAATGCCAAGGGTGCCTGCATCGGGCCGATGGGTCAGCGGGTGCGCAACGTGGTGGCCGAACTGCACGGCGAGAAGATCGACATCATCGACTACGACGAGGACCCGGCCACCTTCGTCGGCAACGCCCTGTCACCGGCCCGGGCCCAGGAGGTCACCGTCGTGGATCCGGTGGCGAAGGCGGCCAGGGTCGTGGTGCCTGACTATCAGCTGTCCCTGGCGATCGGACGCGAGGGACAGAACGCGCGCCTGGCCGCCCGGCTGACCGGCTGGCGCATCGACATCCACTCCGACGCCGAGTTCGCCGGTGGTGGAGCGGTGACCGATTCGCCGCGTGAGCGACTCGCGTAGTGATCGCTGACCGGCACCGGGCGCGCACCGGTGGGCTATGTGATCGCCGCGGGGGAGTAGACTGATCGATGGCCGTCAACCCACCGACGGCAGTCCTTGCTGCACCAGCGGTAATCCGCACGTGTATCGGCTGCCGCCAGCGATCGACGGCCACCGAGTTGCTTCGCGTCACCGCGGATCGGCCGGAGCAGGTGGCGGGTCTCCCGATACCGATCCGGCCCGACCCACGGCGCCGCGCGCGCGGTAGGGGAGCATGGTTGCATCCCGATCCGGCGTGCGTGGCCCTCGCTGAGCGGCGCCGGGCATTCGGGCGAGCACTGCGGTTGATCGCAGCGGCCGATCCGGCACCGGTTCGTGAGTACATCGAGGGGCTGACCGGATCAGTACCATCCCGTCCAGCTCCCGCCGGACGAGACGTAGGGGAAACCCGCGAAAGTGAGACTGAGAGCTATGAGCACCCGATGAAGCGCCAACCATGAGTGCGTTTCCCACCTAATCGGGATCGAGCGGGTCGCCGCCCGGTCCTGTGACAAGGAGTCCAGTGGCAGGCAAGGCCCGCGTACACGAGCTCGCGAAAGAGCTTGGCGTACCTAGCAAGGAAGTTCTGGCAAAGCTGAGCGAACTCGGCGAGTTCGTCAAGAGTGCCTCATCAACCGTCGAAGCGCCCGTGGCGCGTCGGCTCCGCGAAGCGTTCCCGGCGGCTTCGGCCGCTCCGGCGAAGAAGGCCGCGCCGCGGCCGGCACCCAAGCCCGCACCCGAGCCGGTGGCAGCAGCCCCGGCTCCCGTAGTCGAGGTCGCACCCGCACCCGCGCCGGAGCCGGTCGCTCCGGCTGCCCCGGTTGCACCGGCAGCCAGCGTCGCACCCGTCGAGGATCATTCGGCGACACAGCGGCCCTCGGCTGGTCCTGGACCACGTCCGGGCACACCTCGTCCCGGCGCTCCCCGAGTTGCGAACAACCCCTTCGGAGTGGGTGGAGGTCAGGCCCCGGCCCGTCCGGCGGCGCCTCGTCCGGGCGGCTCGCCAACCGGACCGGGACAGCTGCCCCCACGGCCGGCAGGCTCCCGTCCCGGGGGTAGTGCCGGCCCAGGTGGGCCCCGACCCAATCCCGGCATGATGCCGCCCCGCCCGAACCCCGGCATGGTTCCGGGCCGTCCGGGCGGCCCCGGTGCTGGTCGACCGGGCGCTCCCGGCCGTCCAGGACCTGGCGGCGCTGGAGCAGGACGTCCCGGTGGACCTGGTCGTCCGGGCGGTGCACCAGGTGCTGGCGCGGGTGGCGGCAACTACCGCGGCGGACCCGGCGGCGCCCCTGGTGGCGGCGGCAACTACCGCGGCGGACCCGGCGGCGCCCCTGGTGGGGGCGGCTTCGGTCCCCGTCCCGGTGGCGGTGGCCCCGGTGGCCGCGGGCGCGGTGCTGGTACCGCGGGCGCGTTCGGTCGCCAGGGTGGTCGTCCCGTCCGTGGCAAGAAGAGCAAGAAGCAGCGGCGTCAGGAATTCGACAACATGTCGGCGCCGTCGCTGGGTGGCGTGCAGGTTCCCCGCGGCAGCGGAGAGGTCCTGCGACTGCCCCGTGGTGCCTCGCTGAGCGACTTCGCCGAGAAGATCAACGCCAACCCGGCGTCGCTGGTGACCGTGATGTTCCATCTCGGCGAGATGGTCACCGCTACCCAGTCGGTCAACGAGGAGACGCTGCAGCTGCTGGGCGAGGAGCTGAACTACAACGTTCAGGTCGTCAGCCCAGAGGATGAGGACCGCGAGCTACTCGAATCCTTCGACCTGACCTTCGGTGCCGACCAAGGCAACGAGGACCAGCTCGTCGCGCGTCCACCGGTGGTGACCGTCATGGGTCACGTCGACCACGGTAAAACCCGCCTCCTCGATGCGATCCGCAAGTCGAACGTGATCGCGGGCGAGGCCGGCGGTATCACCCAGCACATCGGTGCGTATCAGGTTCACGTCGAGCACGAGGGCGACGATCGGGCGATCACCTTCATCGACACCCCGGGACACGAGGCGTTCACCGCCATGCGTGCCCGCGGTGCCTCGATCACCGACATCGCGGTGCTGGTCGTGGCCGCCGATGACGGCGTGATGCCGCAGACCATCGAGGCGCTCAACCACGCTCAGGCGGCAGAGGTGCCGATCGTGGTCGCGGTCAACAAGATCGACAAGGAGGACGCCAACCCGGCGAAGGTGCGCCAGCAGCTCACCGAGTACGGGCTGGTGGCCGAGGAGTACGGCGGCGACACGCTGTTCGTGGACGTGTCGGCGCGGGCCAACCTCAACATCGACGGCCTGCTCGAAGGCATCCTGCTCACCGCCGACGCGGCACTGGACCTGCGGGCAAACCCGACGCAGGACGCGCAGGGTGTTGCCATCGAGGCACACCTGGACCGAGGTCGCGGCCCGGTCGCGACCGTCCTGGTCCAGCGCGGAACGCTGCGGGTCGGCGACTCGATCGTGGCCGGCGACGCCTTCGGGCGGGTGCGGGCGATGCTCGACGACGACGGCGCAAACGTCGAAGAGGCGGGGCCTGGAACTCCGGTCATGGTGCTCGGCCTGACGTCTGTGCCGGGTGCCGGTGACTCGTTCATCGTCGTCGAAGAGGACCGGATCGCCCGTCAGATTGCCGACCGCCGCTCGACTCGCGAGCGCAACGCGCAGCTGGCAGCCAACCGGCGCCGGATCTCTCTCGATGATCTGGACAAGGCGCTGGCGGCCGGTGAGGTTCAGCAGTTGAACCTCATCATCAAGGGTGACGTCTCCGGTTCGGTGGAGGCTCTCGAGGATGCCCTGCTCAAGATCGAGTTGAACGACGGCAACGACGAGGTGTCGCTGCGGGTCATCGGTCGTGGCGTGGGTGCGATCAACGAGAACGACATCAACCTGGCGATCGCCTCGGACGCCGTGGTCATCGGCTTCAACGTCCGGCCCGCGGGCAAGGCGGGGGAGATCGCTGATCGCGAAGGCGTCGACATCCGGTACTACACGGTCATCTACCAGGCCATCGACGAGGTCGAAGCTGCGCTCAAGGGCATGCTCAAGCCCGAGTTCGAAGAGGCGCAGCTGGGCACCGCCGAGGTGCGCGAGGTGTTCCGGGTGCCGAAGATCGGCAACGTGGCGGGCTCCCTGGTCCGTTCCGGAACGATCCGGCGCAACTCCAAGGCGCGGCTGGTTCGCGACGGCATCGTCGTCAACGAGCACCTGTCGATCGAGTCGCTGCGGCGGTTCAAGGACGATGCGACCGAGGTTCGCGAGGGCTTCGAATGCGGTATCGGCCTCGGCTCGTACAACGACATCAAGGTCGGTGACGTGATCGAGACGTTCGAGATGCGCGAGAAGCCTCGCGGCTAGGAACCGAAGTCGGGGAGTTTCCGAATCCATGGGGTTCGGAGACTCCCCGATTCACGTGTGGAAGGAACGACAATGGCTGATTCGCCACGGGCTCGCCGACTGGCGGGCAGGATCCGGCAGATCGTCGCCTCGTACATCGAGAGCCAGCTGAAGGATCCGAGGCTCGGCATGGTGACCATCACCGAAGTCCGGATGACCGGTGACCTGCATGACGCCACGATCTTCTACACCGTCTACGGCGACGCGGGCGAGCGTAGCGACTCCGCAGCCGCGCTGGAGGCCGCCAAGGGCCAGATGCGTACCGAGGTCGGTCGCCAGACGGGCGTCAAGTTCACCCCGACTCTGACGTTCCTGCTCGACGAACTGCCCGAGTCGGCCCGGCACATCGATGATCTGCTGGCGGTGGCCCGGCAGGCAGACGCCGAGGTCGAGCGAGTTCGGGCGAATGCCCTGCCGGCCGGTGACGCCGACCCTTATCGCAAGGCCCGTGAAACCGACGACGAAGACTGAGCGGTAACCGATGGCCGCGCCCAGAATCCGCCGAGCCGATAAATCGGATTGGCAGCAGATCTGGCCCTTCTGGCACGAGATCGTCGCAGCCGGCGACACCTACGCCTACCCACCCGACATCGACAGCGCAGCCGGGCGGGCGTTGTGGTTCGGTGTGCCACCCGAGCAGACCTGGGTCGCCGAGCTCGGATCCGAACTCGTGGCTACGTATCACCTCGGGCCGAATCATGCCGGTCCTGGATCGCATATCGCCAATGCCTCCTACATGGTCAGCGCTGGCGTCAGAGGCCTGGGGATCGGCCGCACGATGGTTGTGCACTCGATCGAGCAGGCGAGTGAAGCGGGTTACCGCGGGATGCAGTTCAACGCCGTCGCCGCGAGCAACCTCGGCGCGGTGCGGCTGTACTCAGATCTCGGTTTCGAGGTGGTGGGCCGCATTCCCGGTGGGTTCCGTCATCCAAGCCAGGGCTTCGTCGAGCTTCTGATCATGTTCCGGCCGCTATGACCACGCCGTCCGTAAGTACCAGGCGAATCGTGTCGCTTGCGGCGTCGGCCTTCGTCGTGCTCGCCGCCGAGCCGCTCTTCCTGCTTGTCGACACGGCGGTGGTCGGCCACCTCGGCCGCATTCAGCTCGCCGCGCTGGGCGCCGGCGGAACGATCATGACGCTGCTCGCCATCATCGGCACGTCACTCGAGTACGGCACGACGGGTCGTGCGGCGCGCTTCTTCGGCGCGGGCCGTCGTGACGCGGCCGTCAACGAGGGCGTGCAGGCATCCTGGCTGGCAGTGCTGATCGGGCTGCTGGCCGTTGTGGTCGGCGAGCTCTTGGCCGGCCCGATCGCGCGCCTGATTGCCGGAGGCTCGAACGCCGTGGCCAGCGACGCCGAATCGTGGCTGCGGATCGCCATCCTCGGCTTGCCCGGTGTGCTGCTGGTGCTGGCCGGCAACGGCTGGTTTCGTGGCGTGCAGGACACCCGGACGCCAGTTCGGATCGTGGTACTGGCCAACGTCGGCTCAGCCATCGCATCACCCGTCCTGGTTTACCCGCTCGGCTTCGGGCTAGCGGGTTCGGCGATCGCGAATGCGCTTGCCCAGTGGGTCGGGGCGCTGCTGTGCGTCCTGGCCATCCGGCGCGAGGCGGTGCCGCTGCGCCCGCAATGGCTGATCATGCGCAAGCAGCTCGTGGTCAGTCGCGATCTGGTGCTGCGCGCCGTGGCGTTTCAGACGGCGTACCTGACGGCGGCGGGAGTGGCCGGACGGATGGGCGCTGCCCAGCTAGCCGCCCATCAGATCGGCCTGCAGCTCTGGGAGTTCATTGCGCTGCTGCTGGACTCCTTCGCCATCGCGGCCCAATCCCTGGTGGGTGCCGCGCTGGGAAGCGGTGACGTCGAAGCGGCCAGGCACACCGCCTGGCGGGTCAGTCGCTACGGCCTGGCCGCGGGGGTCGTGTTCGGCGCCGTGATGGCCGCCGGCTGGATGATCGTCCCCCTGGCGTTCAGCTCGGATGCGGCGGTCCAGCATCAGGCGCATGTGCTGTGGCCTTGGTTGGTGGCGATGATGCCGGCCGGTGGCATCGTCTTCGCGCTCGACGGCGTGCTGCTCGGTGCCGGCGACAACGCCTTCATGCGCAGCATCACCCTCATCGCTGCACTGCTCGGCTATGTGCCGTTGGCTCTGGCATCGTTGCACTTCGGCTGGGGTCTCGGCGGCGTCTGGGCCGGTCTCGCCCTGTTCATCGCGATCCGGTTCGTCGGGATGGGGCTGCGTACCCGCGGCGGCCGCTGGCTGGTAGTTGGTGAGAGCGTATGACGAGCGGAGCGAATTCAGCGATGAGCGCTCGCGCGAAGAGCCGGGCATACCGTGAGCCGTAAACCGCCGGCTGGGCCGGGTGGCCTGATCGTGGTCGACAAGCCCTCGGGCATGACCTCTCACGATGTCGTCGGGAAGGTGCGCCGGATCGCGGGGACCCGTCGGGTGGGGCATGCCGGCACCCTGGACCCGATGGCAACCGGCGTGCTCGTGATCGGCGTGGAACGCGCGACGAAGCTGCTCAACCACCTGGTGCTGAGCGACAAGAGCTATCTCGCGACCATCCGGCTGGGAGCTGCCACGAGCACCGACGACGCCGAGGGCGAGCTCAGGTACACGGCCGATGCCTCAGCGGTCGGTACCGCCGAGATCGAGGCGGCGATGCTGCCCCTGACCGGCGAGATCATGCAGCGGCCCTCGTCGGTGTCGGCGATCAAGGTGGCCGGGCAGCGTGCCTATGACCGGGTGCGGGCCGGCGAGCTCGTCGAGCTGGCAGCGAGGCCCGTGACGGTGAGTCGCTTCGAGCTGATCGCCGAGCCACTGGCCCGCGGGTCATTCCTCGATCTTGACGTCGTCGTCGACTGCTCGTCGGGCACCTACGTCCGGGCTCTGGCTCGCGACCTGGGGCAGGCGTTGGGCACCGGCGGCCACCTGGTGGCATTGCGTCGCCGCAGGGTCGGTCCGTTCACGCTTGCCGAGGCGGTAACCCTGGAGGCGCTGGCCGAATTGGCCGATCCGATCGTGCTGCCACTGCCTGACGCGATCGCGTTGGCGATGCCGGTTCGCACGGTCTCCGCCGACGAGGCGCGGGAACTCAGCTTCGGCCGGACGATCGGAGAACGCGGCCTGACAGTGACCTATGGCGCGCTGGACGAGGAGGGCGCCGCCGTCGCCCTGCTCCAGGACAGTGGTGGACGCGCGCGACCGGTACTCGGCTTCACCCCGGCCGGTTGACCTGGGTGGCTGGGTGCCTGTGGGGCAGCCGGTAGACTCATCCGCTGGCGCCCATGGCGTACCGCATGCCCGTGGCGACTCAGCGGTGCAGCGAAGCGCCCCGTCCACGACGAACGAAGAGCTCGAGGAGACACATACTTTCATGGCCACCACCAACGACTTGAAGAACGGCGTTGTACTCAAACTCGTCGGCCAGCTCTGGGCTGTCGTGGAGTTCCAGCACGTCAAGCCGGGCAAGGGCGGCGCATTCGTGCGCACGACGCTGAAGAACGTGCTCTCGGGCAAGGTTGTCGACAAGACCTTTAACGCCGGCACCAAGGTCGAGACGGCCACTGTGGACAAGCGGGCGATGACCTTCCTGTACAAGGAGGGTGCGGACTTCGTCTTCATGGACGCCGACACCTACGACCAGCTGCACGTACCCGCGGCCGTGGTGGGCGATGGCGCCAACTACCTGCTCGACAACGCCGAGACGGTCGTGGCGGTGCACGAGGGCGTCCCGCTCTACATCGAACTGCCGACCTCGGTGGAACTGCAGATCACCTATACCGAGCCGGGCGTGCAGGGGGACCGGGCGACCGGGGGTACCAAGCCCGCCACGGTGGAAACTGGTGCTGAGGTCCAGGTACCGCTGTTCGTGACAACGGGCGAGAAGATCAAGGTCGACACCCGCGACGGCCGTTATCTCGGCCGCATCAACAGCTGATCGGATCCGGACGACCTACTCATGGCAGCTCGCAGCAAGGCCCGCAAACGCGCCGTCGATCTCCTGTACGAGGCCGACCTGCGTGGCGATGATCCGGTCTCGACACTTGCCGAGCGCATCGCCCTGGCCGATCCGCCCATCAACGACTACACGATCGACCTGGTTGAGGGCGTCACCGCGAGGCGCGCCGAGATCGACAGGCTGCTGACCGATTACTCCGAGGGCTGGACGCTGGCACGGATGCCGGGAGTCGATCGGGCCATCCTGCGGGTCGGGCTCTTCGAGCTGCTGTGGGCCGACGGGGTGCCCGACGCCGTCGCGATCGACGAGGCCGTCGAGCTGGCAAAGGCGCTATCTACCGACGAGTCGCCGAAGTTCATCAACGGCATCCTCGGCCGGGTGCTGCGAGATCAGATCCCGACCGGCGGCTGAGCGCTGAAGCCAGGCCGCACCGCCGCTGCCCGGATCAGTCGCCCGGGTGTCCGATGGAGCCCGGGGCAAGCACACCCCAGCCGACCAGCTTGTCGGTGAGCTGTTCCAGCGAGGTGTCGAACATCAGCGCGAGAGCCCGCAGATCCTCGCCGCGGATGGACAGGACCTTGTTGCCGTAGTCCCCGCGCTGGCGCTGGATGGACTGCGCGTAGCGAATCAGCGGTGCGGCCTCTTCGGCGGGCACCCCCTGCATTCGCTGCAGGTCGAGCACGATCTTGCCCGAGGCCTCGGCGCGGGCACTGGCCACGCCCTCCTCCGAGGGCAGCAGTTCAGAGATGGGAACGCCGTAGAACTCGGCGAGTTCGGCCAGCCGGGCCACCGAGACTGCGCGGTCACCGCGCTCGTAGGAGCCGACGACCACCGCCTTCCACTTGCCGGCCGACTTGCGCTCCACGCCGTGCAAGGACAGCCGCTGCTGGGAACGCACGGCCCGAAGGCGGCTGCCCAGAGCACGCGCGTACTCGCGATCATCAGGTGCTTCGGCGACGGCGTCCGACATGCCAGCGATACTGCTGGACTCGGTCACCTCGCCCCGGTTCTGCTCCGTCACGTTCGTTCCCATATCCCTTGTCCAAGCGGTTGGCAACTCTCGGTCACGGAACTGCCGCTAGACATCCGCCCCCACTGCCTTTAGACCACACAGGGTAACAGCAGCACCAGCTCCTGGCCGGAGTTTCTGTAGAACCGGGCCCCGGAGAAGAAATCCCGCCGTGGCGCTGCTACCGTCAGTGACGCGCGCCGAGCTTTCAGCGGAGCGCGCGAACCCGACGTCCTTTAACGACTCGTCCTGTGAGGCGAGGAAGGGGGTCCGCTGCCGCCATGTCGCCGCAGTCGAACTCGACGCACCCGCCTGCGTCCTTGCTACCGTCCCAGCCCGCAGATCTCGGCCCGGCCAAAACGGTCTTGCTGGCCGATGACGTGGGGCGCATCCTCGACCGGATCGCCCACCAAATCCTGGAGAAGACCCGGGGTGGCGAGGACGTGGTGCTGCTCGGGATCCCCACCCGCGGCACCTTTCTGGCCGAGCGGCTGGCCACTCGCATCCAGACCTTCGGCGAGATCTCGGTCGGCCTGGGCAGCCTGGACATCACCTTGCATCGCGACGACCTGCGCACCCAGGCGGTCCGTCCCATCGGCCGCACGGTCGAGCCGGCTGGTGGCATCGACGGCAAGCTGGCGATCCTGGTCGATGACGTGCTGTTCTCCGGCCGCACGGTTCGGGCGGCCCTGGATGCGCTGACCGATCTCGGCCGGCCGCGCGCGGTGCAGCTGGCGGTGCTGGTCGACCGAGGGCACCGGGAGCTGCCGATCCGCGCGGACTACGTCGGAAAGAACCTGCCGACCTCCCGCGACGAACAGGTCAGGGTCAGTCTCGCCGAGTACGACGGAGTCGATGCCGTGAACATCTATCAGCCGGTTCAGCCGTCATGACGCGGCATCTGCTGTCCGCGGGCGACCTGTCCGCCTCCGAGGCCACCACGATCCTCGACTCCGCCGAGCAGATGTATGCGATCCAGGCGCGCCAGGTCAAGAAGCTGCCGGCACTGCGCGGGCGCACGGTGGTGAACCTGTTCTTCGAGGACTCGACGCGCACCCGCTCGTCCTTCGAGATCGCAGGCAAGTGGCTTTCGGCCGATGTGATCAACATCAGCGCCAAGGGGTCCAGCGTGAGCAAGGGCGAGAGCCTTCGTGACACCGTGCTTACCGTGGCGGCGATGGGAGTGGACGCGGTGGTGGTCCGGCATGCCGCCTCGGGCGCCGTCCAGCGGATCACCGAGTGGGTGGGCTGTCACGTCATCAACGCGGGGGACGGCACCCACGAGCACCCCACCCAGGCCCTGCTCGACGCCTTCTCGATACGGCGCAGGCTGGGTGAGCTGAGCGGGCGGCACGTCGCGATCGTCGGCGACGTGACACACAGCAGGGTGGCCCGGTCCAACGTGCTGCTACTGCGAACGCTGGGCGCGCGGGTCACCCTGGTGGCGCCGCCGACGCTGATGCCTGCCGGGGTCGCAACATGGAAGTGCGGGCTCAGCTGGGATCTCGACGCGGTGCTCGCCGGTGAGGTCGACGGGCCGGTCGACGCGATGATGATGCTGCGGGTGCAGCGCGAGCGGATGAGTGGCGGCTACTTTCCGACCGAGCGGGAGTACGCCATCGGCTACGGGCTCAGCCCCCGCCGCCTCGCCTTGCTTCCCGAGCACGCCGTTGTGCTGCATCCCGGGCCGATGAACCGCGGGCTGGAGATCTCGTCCGCGGCCGCCGACAGCGATCGATCGATCGTGCTGGACCAGGTGCGGGCCGGGGTGGCCGTTCGGATGTCCGTGCTCTATCACCTGCTGGCCGGGGCCGATGAACCGGCCGCGGCCCTCGAGGAGGCTTCGGCATGACCACCCGGGACACCCTCTTGCGCGACGTTCGCCCGCTCGGTGAGCCCAGCACCGACATGTTGCTGGTGGACGGCCGGATCGCCGGCATCGGGGCAGCCCTGACCGCGCCGGAGGGCGCAGCGGTGATCGAGGCGGATGGCGCGGTCGTCCTCCCGGCCTTCGTCGACCTGCACACCCACCTGCGTGAACCCGGCCGCGAGGACGCCGAAACGGTCGAATCGGGTTCTGCCGCCGCGGCCCTGGGTGGCTACGGCTGCGTGCATGCGATGGCCAATACCAATCCGGTCGCCGACACCGCCGAGATAGTCGAGCAGGTGGCGCGGCTCGGGCGTCGGGTGGGTCTGGTGGACGTGCGTCCGGTCGGTGCGGTCTCCAAGGGTCTTGCGGGTGAACAGCTCGCTGAGATCGGCAACATGGCTCGCTCCGATGCGGCCGTCCGGGTCTTCAGCGACGACGGGCACTGCGTGTCCGATGCGCGCCTGATGCGCCGCGCGCTGGAGTACCTGAAGCCGTTCGACGCAGTGCTGGCCCAGCACGCCCAGGACCCGCGGCTGGCCGATGCGTCCTGCTGCGCGCATGAGGGTGAGATCTCGGGCCGCCTCGGACTGGCCGGCTGGCCCTCGGTGGCCGAGGAGAGCATCATCGCCCGCGACGTGATGCTCGCCCAGCACACCGGGTCGAGGCTGCACGTCTGCCACGTCTCGACCGCCGGTAGCGTCGAGGTCATCCGCTGGGCCAAGGCCCGCGGTGTGGACGTGACCGCCGAGGTCACCCCGCACCATCTGCTGCTGACCGTCGACCTGCTCACCGGCTATGACCCCGTCTACAAGGTCAATCCGCCGTTGCGCCCGGCAGAGGACGTCCACGCGCTGCGGGCCGGACTCGCCGACGGAACCATCGACGCGGTTGCGACCGATCACGCACCGCACGCTGCCCACGACAAGGACCACGCCTTCGGCGACGCGGCCTTCGGAATGCTGGGCCTGCAGACGGCGCTCGGGGTGGTTCTGGAGTCGATGCTGCACACCGGCCTGCTGGACTGGGCCGGCGTGGCCGACCGGATGAGCATCGCGCCGGCGCGCATCGGCCGGGTGAGCGGGCATGGCCGGCCGCTGCGGATCGGTGAGCCGGCCAACCTGACGGTGATCGCGCCGGACGAGCGTTGGGTCGTTGATCCGGCGAACCTCGCGTCGTTGTCGCGCAACACGCCGTTCGCGGGCAGGAGCCTGCCAGGCGTGGTGCTGGCAACTTTCCTGCGCGGCCGCGCCACGGTGTGCGACCGGCTGCTGGCAACCGGCGAACAGGTGCCGGCGTGACACGTCCGGAACTCGTGCTGCTCTTCATCGTGCTGTTCGTGCTGGCGATGCTCGGCCTGTGGTCGGGCTGGCGTGGTCGAGCGCGACGGCAGAGCGAACTGCCGGCCTTACCTGCGACCCCGCCGGATCTCGGTGCTCCGCAGGCGCCGGAACTATCCGGGCTGTACGTCGGAACCACCGTGGCCACCGAGTGGCAGAACCGCATCGTGGTCCACACCCTCGGCCAGCGGGCAGACGCGGTCGCACGGCTCGGGCGGGCAGGTGCGGTGATCGAGCGTCAGGGCGCAGGCACCATCTTCATCCCGGCGCAGGCGCTGCTCGACGCACGGCTCGAACCGGCGCTGGCCGGCAAGGTGGTCGGGCAAGGCGGCCTGCTGGTGCTGCGCTGGCAGCATGGCGGTATCGAACTGGACACCGGGTTCAGGGCGGATGACAAGTCGCTCTACCCCGACTGGGTAACGGCGATCAACGACTCGACAATCAGCAACGACGGACAGGGAACAACGGCCGATGAGTAAGGCACTTCTGGTTCTGGAGGACGGCCGGGTCTTTCACGGCGAGCAGTACGGTGCACAGGGCGAGGCCTTCGGCGAGGCCGTTTTCAGCACCGGCATGACGGGCTACCAGGAGACCCTGACCGACCCGTCCTACCACCGGCAGATCGTCGTGCAGACCGCGCCGCACATCGGCAACACCGGCGTGAACGACGAGGACCGTGAATCCTGGCGGATCTGGGTCGCCGGTTACGTGGTACGCGATCCCGCCCGCCGGGTCTCCAATTGGCGAGCCCAGCGCAGCCTGGATGATGAACTTCAGGACAGCGGCGTGGTCGGGATCTCCGGCATCGACACCCGGGCTCTGACCAGGCACCTGCGCGAGCGCGGCGCCATGCGCAGCGTGATCTCCTCGGTGGACCTCGATGCCGATTCGCTGCTGGCCAAGGTGCGCGCATCGCCGGAGATGGCCGGTGCCGATCTCAGCAGCGAGGTCACCTGCACGCAGCCATATACCGTTGCCGCCGAAGGTGAAACCCGGTACACGGTCGCGGCGATCGACTACGGCATCAAGAAGATGACGCCACGCCGGATGGCCGAACGGGGCATCACGAGCCACGTGCTTCCGTCCACCTACGACGTCGAGCAGATCCTCGCCACCGGAGCCGATGCGGTGTTCCTGTCCAACGGTCCAGGTGACCCGGCGACCGCTGATCACGCCGTCGCGGTGGTGCGCGGGCTTCTCGCGCGAGAGGTGCCCCTGTTCGGCATCTGCTTCGGAAACCAGTTGCTGGGCAGGGCATTCGGGCTCGGTACCTACAAATTGCGCTACGGCCACCGAGGGATCAACCAGCCGGTACAGGACCGCGCGACCGGCAAGGTCGAGGTCACCGCACACAACCACGGCTTCGCGGTGGACGCACCCTTGGACCGGGCATCTGCCACCGAGTTCGGCGAGGTGGAGGTCAGCCACGTCTGCCTCAACGACGATGTCGTGGAAGGCCTGCGAGCGCGCGACGTCCCAGCGTTCTCCGTTCAATACCACCCCGAAGCGGCAGCGGGCCCGCACGATGCGGCGTATCTGTTCGACCGGTTCACCGAACTGCTCTCCACCAAGGTGGCTCGCTGATGCCCAAGCGCACTGACATCTCACACATCCTGGTGATCGGCTCCGGGCCGATCGTGATCGGGCAAGCGTGCGAGTTCGACTATTCCGGGACCCAGGCATGCCGGGTGCTGCGTAGCGAAGGCTTTCGGGTCAGCCTGGTGAACTCCAACCCCGCCACGATCATGACCGATCCGGAGTTTGCCGACGCCACCTACATCGAACCGCTGACGCCGGAGTTCGTGGAGAAGGTCATCGCGGTCGAGCGTCCGGACGCGATCCTTGCGACGCTGGGTGGCCAGACCGCGCTGAACCTGGCGGTGAGCCTGCACGATTCGGGCGTGCTGGCCAGGTACGGCGTCGAGCTCATCGGGGCCGACATCGACGCGATCCAGCGGGGCGAGGATCGCCAGAAGTTCAAGGACATCGTCCGCTCGATCGGCGGTGACGTGCCCTCGTCGGCGGTGTGCCACACGCTGGATGAAGCGATTGCCTTCGCCGGGACGGTGGGCAACCGGGTGGTCATCAGGCCGTCCTTCACGATGGGCGGCCTCGGCTCCGGAATGGCCAACTCCGCCGAGGAAGTACGGGTCCAGGCCGCGCGTGGGCTGGCCGCCTCGCCGGTCCACGAGGTGCTGGTCGAGGAGAGCGTCTTCGGCTGGAAGGAATTCGAACTCGAGCTGATGCGTGACCGCAAGGACAACGTGGTCGTCGTCTGTTCGATCGAGAACATCGACCCGATGGGCGTGCACACGGGTGACTCCATCACCGTCGCACCGGCGATGACCCTGACCGATCGGGAGTACCAGCAGATGCGCGATATCGGCATCGCGGTACTGCGCGCGGTGGGCGTCGACACCGGGGGGTGCAACATCCAGTTCGCTGTCAACCCCGACACCGGACGTCTCATCGTGATCGAGATGAACCCCCGGGTCTCGCGCTCGTCCGCGCTGGCCTCCAAGGCGACCGGCTTCCCGATCGCCAAGATCGCCGCGAAACTGGCCGTCGGCTACACCCTGGACGAGGTCCGCAACGACATCACCAAGGCCACGCCGGCTTCCTTCGAACCCAGCCTGGACTACGTGGTCGTCAAGATCCCTCGCTTCGCGTTCGAGAAGTTCCCCGGAGCTGACCCCGTGCTCACCACCCACATGAAGTCTGTCGGCGAGGCGATGTCGATCGGGCGCAACTTCACCGAGGCGCTCGGCAAGGCGATGCGGTCGATGGAGACCAAGGCCGCGGGATTCTGGACCTTCGATCCGGCCGAGGCCGAGATGGCATCGGTGGACGAGCTGCTGGGCATCGCCTCGGTGCCGACCGACGGACGGTTGTACGCCATCGAGCGTGCGATGCGGGCGGGTGCGACGGTCGAGCAGGTAGCGCAGGCCACCGGCATCGATCCGTGGTTCGTCGATCAGTTCGGGTTGATCCTCGAGGTTGGCCGGCAGATCTCCGACGCGCCGGTGCTGACGCCGGAATTGCTGCTGCTGGCAAAGCGGCACGGGTTGTCGGACCGGCAGGTCGCTGCCCTGCGTCCGGAACTGGCCGGTGAGGACGGCGTGCGATCGCTGCGGCACCGCTCGGGGATCCGTCCGGTGTTCAAGACCGTCGACACCTGCGCGGCCGAATTCGCTGCCATCACGCCCTACCACTACTCCTCCTATGACCTCGAGACCGAGGTAGCGCCCCAACCGGACAAGCCGAAAGTGCTGATTCTCGGCAGCGGCCCGAACAGGATCGGGCAGGGCATCGAGTTCGACTACTCGTGCGTGCACGCGGTGATGGCCCTGCGCGAGGCCGGCTTCGAGACCGTCATGCTCAACTGCAACCCCGAGACGGTGTCCACTGACTACGACACCGCCGACCGGCTGTACTTCGAGCCGCTCACCTTCGAGGACGTGCTCGAGGTCGTGCATGCCGAGCAGCAGTCGGGCACCGTCGCCGGCGTGATCTGCACGCTCGGTGGCCAGACCCCGCTCGGCTTGGCTCAGCGGCTGAAGGACGCCGGCGTTGCGGTACTGGGCACCCAACCAGAGGCGATCGACCTGGCCGAGGACCGGGGTGAGTTCGGGCGGGTGCTGGCTGAGAGGGGCCTGCTCGCGCCCAAGCACGGCACGGCGGTGTCCTTCGACCAGGCCAAGGCGGTGGCCGACGGCATCGGCTATCCCGTGCTGGTGCGGCCTTCCTACGTGCTGGGTGGGCGCGGCATGGAGATCGTCTACGACGAGCAGGGCCTGGCCTCCTACATTGCCAAGGCGACCGAGATCGGACCGGATCGTCCGGTGCTCGTCGACCGGTTCCTCGACGACGCGGTGGAGATCGACGTCGACGCGCTCTATGACGGCAGCGAGCTGTACCTCGGCGGCGTGATGGAGCACATCGAGGAGGCCGGTATCCATTCGGGCGACTCGGCCTGCGCGCTGCCACCGATCACGCTCGGCTCATCCGTCATCGACAAGGTGCGCGAGGCCACCCTCGAGCTCGCGCGCGGGATCGGCGTCCGGGGCCTGATGAACGTCCAGTACGCGCTGTCCGGTGACGTGCTGTTCGTGCTCGAAGCCAACCCGCGGGCGAGCCGCACCGTGCCCTTCGTATCGAAGGCGACCGCCGTGCCGCTGGCCAAGGCCGCCGCGCGGATCGCGGTGGGTTCCTCGATCGCGCAACTGCGGGCCGAGGGCATGCTGCCCACCAGCGGCGATGGCGGTGAGCTGCCCGCGGACGCCGCCATCGCGGTCAAGGAAGCGGTGCTTCCGTTCCACCGATTCCGTACCCCCGCAGGCGATTCCATCGATTCGATACTCGGGCCGGAGATGAAGTCGACGGGTGAGGTGATGGGGCTGGACCGGGTGTTCGGCACCGCCTTCGCCAAGTCACAGGCGGCGGCCTACGGCTCGTTGCCCTCCAAGGGCACCGTCTTCGTCTCGGTTGCCAACCGGGACAAGCGAGCCGCGATCTTCCCGGTGAAACGGTTGCACGACCTCGGCTTCCGGATCCTGGCCACCGCGGGCACGGCACAGGTGCTGCGGCGCAACGGCGTCGCGGCCGAGGTGGTCGGCAAGTTCTCCGAGGGGCCGGGCAACATCGTCGAGGAAATCCTCGCGGGGCACGTCGATCTGGTGCTGAACACGCCCTTCGGCTCGCCGGGTAATTCCGGGCCACGCGTGGACGGCTACGAGATCCGGACAGCCGCGGTGCAAGCGGGCATTCCCTGCCTGACCACGGTGCAGGCCGCCGCGGCCGCCGTCCAGGGCATCGAGGAACTGGCCCGCGACGAGGTCGGGGTTGCCTCGCTGCAATCGCATCACCTGACGCTCGCCGCATGGCGGAACGGCGGCCGGTCATGACCAGCGACGTCCTGCCCGGACCGGTTCAGGAGACGGGCGAGATCTTCGATGTCACCCGGCTCGGCGAATACACCCAGTTCACCGTGGTTGCGCCGGGCGTGGCACGGGGATTCAAACCGGGACAGTTCGTCGCGATCGCGGTAGGTGGCCGGGACACCTCGATGCTGCTTCGCCGGTCCTTCGCGCTGTACGGCGTGCAGCCGGGAGCCGAATTCGCCGGCACGATCCAGTTCGTGGTCGCGGCCAAGGGCGGTGGCACCGAGTGGCTGCTGCGTCGCCAGATCGGAGACACCCTCGATCTGGTCGGACCCCTGGGCGTGCCCTTCCCGCTGCCCCGGGCCTCGGTGCCCGCGGTGCTGGTCGGCGGCGGCTACGGCACCGCCCCGCTGCTTCCGCTGGCACAGGTGCTACTGGCTCAGGGCAGCGACGTGGAGATGATCGTGGGTGCCGCGACCGCGAGCAGGCTCTTCGGCGAGATGCAGGCCAAGCGGATCATCGGCAAGGTGACGGTCACCACGGACGACGGCACGGCCGGTCAGCGCGGCTGGGTCACCGATCCGCTGCCGTCGGCGATCGAGCGCCTCGGAGCCGAGATCGTCTACGCCTGCGGCCCGATGGGCATGCTGCGCGCCGTGGGAGAGGTCGCCGGTGCGCACGCCATCCCCGCCCAGGTCGCGGTCGAGGAGTCGATGGCCTGCGGGATCGGAGTGTGCATGACCTGCGTGCTGCCGGTACGCGACGGCGATGGGGTCTCGCGTTTCGTTCGATCCTGCGTCGAGGGCCCGGTGTTCGACGCCGGCCGCATCCGATGGGCCGATGTCGGAACCGTGCCCGCGGATCTCTTCGGCGCTGATGGGAATTAGGAGATGAGTGTGGGCACACCCACGGTTGATATCTCGACCTCGCTGGCGAGCTTCGAGCTGCCGAATCCGGTGCTGACCGCCTCGGGTTGCGCGGCGGCGGGCCGGGAGCTGAGCCCGTTCTTCGACGTCGCCGAACTCGGCGGCATCGTCACGAAGTCGATCATGATGAAGCCGCGTTCGGGGCGGTCGACGCCACGGATGGCCGAAACGCCGAGCGGCATGCTGAACTCGATCGGGCTGCAGGGCCCTGGTGTGGATTCCTTCATCGAGCATGACCTGAAATGGCTGCACGAGTCCGGCGCACGGACCGTGGTCTCGATCGCCGGACACAACACAGATGAGTTCGTGGCACTGGCCAGAAGGCTCTATGACCAGCCGATGGATCTTCTCGAGGTCAACATCTCCTGCCCTAACGTCGAGAACCGTGGACAGGTCTTCGCCTGCGACGCCATTGCCGCTACCCGGGTGATCTCTGCCGTCCGGCGAGCCGCAAACCCGAATGTGCCGATCTTCGCGAAGCTGACGCCTGACGTGACCGACATCGGCTACATCGCCCGGGCGGTCGCTGAGGCCGGTGCCGACGGCATCTCGCTGATCAACACCTTGCTGGGCCTCGTCATCGACCTGGACACCCTGCGGCCGGCGCTGGGCGGGGTCACCGGAGGGCTGAGCGGTCCGGCCATCCGCCCGGTGGCGTTGCGCTGCGTATGGCAGGTGCACCAGGCGGTGCCCCACCTGCCGCTGCTGGGGATGGGCGGGATCAAGACCGGCAAGGACGCGCTGCAATTCATCCTCGCCGGCGCATCGGCCGTGTCGGTGGGTACCGCGGTCTTCCACGATCCGACCGCGCCGATCAGGATCATCGCCGAGCTCAGCGACGAACTCGCGGCTCGCGGCTTCTCGTCGCTTCGCGACGCGATCGGTTTCGCACACCTGTCCTCCGAGCAGCAGGCGGCCTACTTCGCCGCGCAGACCGCGGTACCGGTGGGCCGATGAGCTTCGGAAAACGGCTGGCGGCGGCGCTGGACGAACGCGGTTCCTTGTGCGTCGGCATAGACCCGCACCCCGGGTTGCTCCAGCAGTGGGGCCTGGCCGACGACCTGGTCTCACTGGAGAAGTTCGCGCTGACCTGCGCGGAGGCGTTCGGCGAGACCGCGGCAGTGGTCAAGCCGCAGTCGGCGTTCTTCGAGCGGTTCGGCTCGCGGGGGATCGCGGTCCTGGAGAAGACGATCGTCATGCTGCGCGAGGCCGGCTCGCTGGTGCTGCTCGACGTCAAGCGCGGTGACATCGGATCGACCATGACCGCTTACGCGCAGGCCTATCTCGACCCGTCCGCCGAGCTTGCGGTCGATGCGCTGACACTCAGCCCGTACCTCGGGGTCGGCTCGCTCGAACCGGCATTCGAGCTCGCAGCCTCCGCTGGCGCGGGTGTGTTCGTGCTGGCCCTGACCTCGAATCCGGAAGGACCGCAGGTGCAGCACGCCAGGCTGGCTGATGGCCGAAGTGTGGCTCAGTCCGTCATCGACGAGGTGGCCGCGCGCAATGCGGGCTCCTCGCCGCTGGGCTCGTTCGGGGTCGTGGTGGGAGCGACGATCGGCGAATCGGTGGCCGAGCTGGCCGGGCTGAACGGGCCGTTGCTGGTGCCCGGTATCGGAGCACAGGGGGGCACCGCGGCCGACGTCCGGCGGATCTTCGGATCGTCGCTGTCCGCGGTCGTGCCGAGCGTGTCCCGGGAGGTGCTCAAGGCCGGTCCGCAGCCGGCCGACCTTCGCGCCGCGGTGCTGAGGACCGCCCAGGACTTCGCCTTCCTGCGCCACTGAGACCGAATCGGGGCGGTTACCCCGGAGGTTCGCTCTGCGGGCACGCGCTCGGGGTGCGCGGGATTCGGTAGCCGCCCGGTAGCAGCGCCGCGACGTTCGGCACAATGCCTGCATGACCTCTGGCCCTACCGACAACCCGCGTGCCCGGCTGACCGTGCTGTCCGGACCGTCCGGCGTCGGCAAGGGCACCGTGGTTGCGGAGGTACGCAGGCTGTTTCCGCACGTGTGGGTCTCGGTGTCCTGCACCACTCGCGCGCCGCGGCCGGGGGAGTCCGACGGAGTGCAGTACTACTTCCTCAGCGACGCGCAATTCGATCAGCTGATCGCCGACAACGAGCTGCTCGAGTACGCGACGTTTGCCGGAAACCGCTACGGGACGCCGCGCAAGCCGGTAGATCAGCATCTGGCCGCGGGTCGTCCGACGGTGCTGGAGATCGAGCTACAGGGCGCTCGCCAGATCCGTGAGTCCATGCCCGAGGCGCAGTTCGTCCTGCTCGCGCCGCCCTCGATGGGCGAGTTGCGCGATCGCTTGCTCGGCCGCCGCACCGAGGGCCCGCCCGATCTCGAGGCGCGGCTGGCGCGGGCCGAGATTGAGCTGGCGGCCGCGGACGAGTTCGATCATGTGATCGTCAACGACGACGTCGGTCATGCCGCGTCAGCGCTGGTAGCTCTGATCGAGGCGGCCAGCACCCCCGCCCGCGACTAATCGCTTCCGGGCCGCACGAGCTCACACAGCCTTGGTCGCGGCGACCAGTGAGGCCAGGCCCTTCTTCGCATCGGCGAACAGCATGCTGGTCTTGGGATCGCTGTACAGCTCGTTGTCGATACCCGCGTAGCCCGAGGCCATCGAGCGCTTGATGACCACGACGCTGCGGGCGTGATCCACATCGAGAATCGGCATACCCGACACCGCGTTTCCTGCTCGGCGGGCGGCAGGATTGGTGACGTCGTTGGCGCCGATGACCAGTGCGACATCGGTCCGGTCGAACTCCGGATTGATCTCTTCCATCTCGCGCAGCTGGTCGTAGGGCACATTGGCCTCGGCGAGCAGGACGTTCATGTGCCCGGGCATCCGTCCGGCCACCGGGTGGATCGCGTACGAAACTTCGACCCCGCGTTGCTCCAGCAGCTCGGCAAGCTCGCGGACCTCGTGCTGCGCCTGTGCCGCGGCCAGGCCGTAGCCCGGAACGATGATTACCTTGCTGGCATAGGCCAATTGCAGCGCGGCGTCATCGATGGCGATGGACTTGACGTTGCCGCCGCCGGCCGCCACCGGCGCGATCCCGCTGGCCCCGGTCCCGAACCCGCCCGCGATGATCGACAGCACCGAACGGTTCATAGCGTCGGCCATCAACTTCGTCAGGATCCCGCCGGACGCGCCGACCAGTGCCCCGGCGATGGTGAGCGTCGCGTTCTGCAGGACGAAGCCGGCCATCGCGACCGCGGTACCGGTGAAGGCGTTGAGCAGCGAGATGACCACGGGCATATCGGCGCCACCGATCGGCAGCACCATCAGGATGCCCAAGCCCACGGCCGCGACAACGGCGATGAGCAGGATCCAGGCATTGTCCGCACCGGCGATGACGTCGATACCGGCCGCGGCGACGACCAGCGTCAGCACCGCCGAACTCGCGCGCGATCCGGGAAAGCTCACCGGCTGGCTGAGGTATCCCTGCAGCTTGGCCGTGGCGATCAGTGAGCCCGAGAACGTCACGCAGCCGATCAGGACGTCCAGCACGGTCGCGGTCGCGGTGCCGGCCGACACCGATGGCTCATGCTGATAGTCGGCCACCGCGATCAGCGCCGCGGCACCACCACCGACCGCGTTGAACAGGCTGACCAGCTGAGGCATCGAGGTCATCGCGACGGTTCGCGCGGAGTACAGCCCGGCCGCCCCGCCGACCAGCGCGCCGCTGATCAGCACCAGCCACCGTGCCGCGCTCATCGTCCCGCCGTGCCCGACCTCGACCAGGACCGCGACCACCGCGACCAGCATTCCGAGAGCGGACAGCTGGTTGCCGCGGCGAGCCGTGGCGGGCGAATTCATCAGGTGCAGTCCGAGCACGAAACCCGAAGCACCGATCAGCGATGCCAGTCGCACACCGTCCTGCAGGGTCATCGACCGGCCTCCTGCTCGGCCGGCTTGGCCGGCACCGGCCGCTTGCGGAACATCTGCAACATCCGGTCGGTCACGGCGTAACCACCGACCACGTTGGCCGCGGCGAACGCGGCCGCGATGAACGTCAACAGGTAGCCCAGCGGCCCGTTGACGAACGAGGCCAGGATGACCACACCGACGAGCACCACACCGTGGATCGAGTTCGCACCCGACATCAACGGGGTATGCAGGGTCGCCGGGACCTTGCTGATCACTTCGAAGCCGACGAGTAGGGCCAGCACGAAGATGGTGAGGTCTCCGATGAATCCAGTGCTCACTGTTGTACTCCCATAGCCGCGGCCGTCGCCGGATGCACGATGCGCCCGCTCTCGGTGATCAGCACGCCCCGAGTGATCTCATCAGAGGTGTCGAGCTTCAAAGCACCCTGCTCGTCGAGCAGGTACGTCAGCAGCGCGCTGATGTTGCGGGCGTAGGTCTGCGAGGCGCTGCTCGGCATGTCCGAGGGCAGGTTCGAGGCGCCGACGATCGTCACACCGTTGGGGGTGCGGACGGTCTGGCCGGCTATCGAGCCCGCGACATTGCCACCGAGCTCGCTCGCCCCCATGTCGACAACGACCGATCCCGCCTTCATGCCGGCCAGCGCCTCTTCGGTCACCAGCAGCGGTGGCTTGCGCCCCGGGACCTGCGCCGTAGTGATGACCACATCCTGCTTGGCGATGTAGGAGCTGAGTTCGGCCTGCTGCGCCTGGCGTTCGTCCGCCGTCAGCTCGCGTGCGTAGCCGCCTTCGCCGGCCGCCGTGATCGCGGTGGACAGCTCCAGGAACTTCGCTCCGAGGGAGCGAACTTCGTCCCCGGCGGCAGGCCGGACGTCATAGCCGGTCACCAGCGCGCCCAGGCGGCGGGCCGTGCCGATCGCCTGCAGGCCCGCAACACCGGCACCGAGCACCATGACGTTGGCCGGTTTGGAGGTTCCCGCTGCGGTGATCAGCAGTGGGAAGAAGCGTGGAAAGTGGTTCGCCGCGACGAGTACAGCACGGTAGCCGGCCACATTCGCCTGTGAGCTCAACGCATCCATGCCCTGCGCTCGGCTGATCGTGCGCGGCAGCCCGTCCAGGCTTATCGCCGTGACGCCGCGCTTGACCAGCTCGTTGACCAGGTCGGGATTGGTCAGCGGGGCCAGCAGGCCGATGATGCATTGACCGGTGCGCAGGGCGCCGAGCAGGTCGGCGTCCGGCCGCGACACCAGCAGCAGCACCCCTGCCTCGGCGATCACCTGATCGCGGGCGGTCACGGTCGCGCCGGCCTCGCGGTAGGCGTCGTCGGTGAACCAAGCCTGGGCTCCGGCCCCGCTCTCGACCATGATGGTCAATCCGGCGCGGACGAGTCGGGTGACGCCGTCGGGGTCCAGGGCGACTCGCCGCTCGCCGGGCGCGGCTTCGGCCAGGACGCCGATCGCGCCCACCTGCTGCAAGCTCATCTTCGGTCGCCTCCACGCGATTCAGCCCTCGCTGGTCGCCGCACTCCAGAAGTCGGAACCGGACGACCGGTGGAACGGACAGTATCGGGCCCGAGCCCGCCACATTGGTAACCTCGGTCACACTGGACCAGGGTGGCGCGCCTGAGCCGCCATTCGCCCCGATTGGCGATCCGGGCGTGCCAGAGTTGGTAAACTCAGGTGAATTTGCGTTATGCGCCGCTGCTCCGTCGGCGGGAAACCGACACCTGTCCGTATCTGGGTAAGCATCTGGGTACGTAGCTGGCCGGTTACCTGAGCGCAGCAGCGACGGACGTTCGAAGCCTAGATGAAGGATTTGAGGCCACCCGTGACCGGAATCGCGTCGACACCCGAAGGCATCACCAACCCGCCGATCGACGAACTGCTCGACCGGACGGGGTCGAAGTACGCGCTCGTCATCGTCGCGGCCAAGCGCGCCCGCCAGATCAACGCCTACTACAGTCAGCTCGGCGAGGGCCTGCTCGAGTACGTCGGTCCGATGGTCGAGACAGCGCCGCAGGAGAAGGCCCTGTCGATCGCGCTGCGTGAGATCAACACCGACCTCATCGAGTTCAAGCCGTCCGAAGCCTGATCTGGCTGCGAGCCCTTCGGTGACCCGTCCCGACTCGACCAGCGATCCCGTTCCCGCGAGCGCTCGGCGGGTCGTGCTCGGGGTGGCCGGCGGGATCGCCGCCTACAAGGCGGCAGATCTGCTCCGCAAGCTCGTCGAGGCAGGGCACGACGTGACCGTCGTGCCGACGGCTGCCGCCCTGCAATTCGTCGGCGAGCCGACCTGGGCAGCACTGTCGCACAATCCGGTTGCCACCGGGGTGTTCGAGCATGCCGAGGATGTCCCGCACGTCGCGATCGGTCGCCGAGCCGAGCTGGTCGTGGTCGCCCCGGCAACCGCCGACCTGCTGGCCAAAGCCGCGCATGGGCTGGCCGACGATCTGCTCACCAACACCCTGCTCACCGCCCGCTGCCCGGTCCTGTTCGTTCCGGCGATGCACACCGAGATGTGGCAGCACCCGGCGACGGCCGACAATGTGGCTACCCTTCGGCGGCGCGGCGCGACCGTTCTGGAGCCGGCGTCCGGACGGTTGACAGGGGCGGACACCGGCAAGGGCCGCCTTCCAGAGCCGGAGGAGATAGCCCGGCTGGCTCAGCTGCTGCTGCACCGCGGTCTGGGCCTGCCCTCGGATCTGACCGGACGGCACCTGGTAATCACGGCCGGCGGCACCCGCGAGCCGCTGGACCCGGTGAGATTCCTCGGGAACCGGTCATCGGGACGGCAAGGCTTCGACCTGGCCACGGTGGCTGCCGCCCGCGGCGCACAGGTCACCTTGATCGCGGCGAATGTCGAGGCACCGGCGCCGGCAGGCAGCGACGTCATCCGGGTGAGCACCGCCGAACAACTTCGGGCAGCGACCCATACTGCGGCCAAGAGCGCCGATGCGGTCGTGATGGCCGCGGCGGTGGCCGACTTCAGGCCCACAGCCGTCGCTGCCAGCAAGATCAAGAAGTCCGAGGCCGATCCGAGCCCGGTTCAGCTCAGCCGCAATCCGGACGTCCTTTCCGAGCTGGTGTCCTTGCGGGCGGCCGGTGAGTTGCCAGCGCAGCTGGTGATCGTCGGGTTCGCGGCGGAAACCGGCGATGCGGAGGCTGACGTGCTCACCCACGGCCGGGCCAAGCTGGCCCGTAAGGGCTGCGACGTGCTGGTGGTCAACGCCGTCGGAGACGGCAGGGCTTTCGGCCGGCCCGACAACGCCGCGGTGATCCTGGACGCCGACGGCAGTGAGACCGAGGTCTCACTGGGCCCCAAGACGGTCCTGGCCTCAGCGGTCTTGGATGCCGTTGTTTATCGACTGAACCGCTAGACTTTGAACCTATCCGCGTAGAGAAACTGGAGTTTTTTGTGAGTCGTCGCCTCTTCACCTCGGAATCGGTAACCGAGGGACATCCGGACAAGATCGCCGATCAGATCTCCGATGGCATCCTGGATGCGCTGCTTTCCCAGGACCCGCAGAGCCGGGTCGCGGTTGAAACGCTCATCACCACCGGCCAGGTGCACATTGCGGGCGAGGTGACGACCGACGCTTATGCCGACATCCCCGCGATCGTTCGCAAGACCATTCTCGGCATCGGCTACGACTCTTCCCGCAAGGGCTTCGACGGCGAATCCTGCGGCGTGAGTGTCTCGATCGGGGCCCAGTCCGCCGACATCGCTCAGGGTGTCGACTCGGCCTACGAGGCTCGGGTCGAGGGCTCCGAGGACGCCATCGCGGCTCAGGGCGCCGGGGACCAGGGACTCATGTTCGGCTATGCCTCGGACGAGACCCCCGAGCTGATGCCGCTGCCGATCTGGCTGGCGCATCGCCTGTCGGAGAAGCTCACCGAGGTTCGCAAGAACGGCACGGTTCCCTACCTGCGTCCCGACGGCAAGACCCAGGTCACCATCGAGTACATCGATGACAAGCCGGTCCGGCTGGACACCGTGGTGGTCTCCAGCCAGCACGCCGACGACATCGACCTCGACACGCTGCTCAAGCCCGACATCGAGGAGCACGTGATCAAGCCGGTGCTCGAGGGGCTGTCCATCGACACCTCCGACTACCGGGTGCTGGTCAACCCGACCGGCCGGTTCGTCACCGGCGGCCCGATGGGCGACGCCGGCCTGACCGGCCGCAAGATCATCGTCGACACCTACGGCGGCATGGCCCGGCACGGCGGCGGCGCGTTCTCCGGCAAGGACCCGTCGAAGGTGGACCGGTCGGCCGCGTACGCGATGCGCTGGGTGGCCAAGAACGTGGTGGCCGCCAAGCTGGCCGCGCGCTGCGAGGTACAGGTCGCCTACGCGATCGGCAAGGCCGAGCCGGTCGGGCTGTTCGTCGAGACCTTCGGCACCGAGACGGTGCCGGTCGCCAAGATCGTCGACGCCATCAACGAGGTCTTCGACCTGCGGCCGGCCGCGATCATCCGCGACCTGGACCTCAAGCGGCCGATCTACCAGAAGACCGCCGCGTACGGCCACTTCGGCCGGGAGGACGCCGACTTCACCTGGGAGCGCACCGACCGGGCCGACCAGCTGGCCAAGCTCGCCAACGGCTGAGCTGTCTCTGCTGCGCAGCCGGGGCGGGCCTCCGGTGGATCGTTGGCTGGTGACGGCCAAGATTCCGCCCGGCGGCCCGCGCTGCTTTCGGCTGAC
>JAVEES010000365.1 GCA_030840285.1 Pseudonocardiales bacterium | reverse complement strand
CACCACACAGCAGGACGTTGGACGGCGCGGCAGCCAGTACCTCGCGCAACGCAGCCAGCCACGCAAGCTTGTACTGGTAGTGCTCGGAATCGGGCACCCTTCCGTTGGGCACGTACACCGAGTGCACCCGCACCCCAGCGCAGGTTGCGGCTACCGCTCGCGACTCCTGATGGGGGAATCCCGGAGCGCCTGGCAGTCCGGTGACCACGTCCGTCAGCCCCACCCGGGACAGGATCGCCACGCCGTTCCACTGGACCTCACCATGGATCGCGACCTCGTAGCCGCGGCTGCTCAGCTGCGCCCCGAGCAGTTCGGTGAAGGCGTCGTCGGCAAGCTTCGTCTCTTGCAGGCACACGATGTCGGGCTGGCGCTCGTCCAGCCATGGCAGCAGCCGCGGAACCCGCTGCTTGACGGAGTTCACGTTCCAGGTAGCTACCCGCACGTGCCTACCGTAGTCGGGGCAACCGCCTCGTTCGAGGCTGCCTATCGAGGCTGCCAGCACTCCCGCTTTCGGTGTTCGGACTAGCATTCTCCAAGCTGGCGGCCGAACTGTGCGGACGGATTCGGCACGAGGCAGGGCACTAGGCATCCGTAAGGGGAAATCGGTAAGGGGCAGTCATGTTCGAGCTGGCCGAGAAGGTCACCAGCTGGCTGGCGGAAGGCAGGCCGGTCCGGATCGCCCGCGTCGTCGAAGCGACGGGCTTCAGCTCGCGGGACCGTGCCGTGGCGGTGGCGTTGACCCAGGGCCAGCCGATCGCGGGACGCATCCTGGCCGGCGCGGCCGACGACCAGCTCGAGGAACTCGCGAGCGAGCCGGCTGCGGACGGTCTGGTCGAGCTGACCGTCGCGGAATCCGCGGCGCGCGGCGCCGGCCTGTCCTGTGGCGGCGCCGTTCGACTGCTCATCCAGGACGCCGCCGAGTTCGGCGAGGAGTTCTGGCGGCTGCTCGGCGAGGGTCGCCCGTGCGGCCTCATCACCGAGCTGGGCTCAGGCAACCGGCGCAGCACCGTTGTCGAGCCCGGCACCGTTCCGCCCTGGGACACCGGCGATTTCGATGTCGCTCGCCAGTTCACCCGGGGTGCCAGTCAGACAGCGCTCGTCGATACCGGGGACGCCCAGCTAGTGGTCACCACGTTGTGGCCGACGCCAACGCTGGTCGTGGTCGGCGACGGCCTGATCGCCGAAGCCTTGGTAAACCTGGCCGAACTGCTGGACTGGCATGCCGCGACGTATCCAGATCCGAGCGCCGCCGAGCGGATTTCTGGGCTGCGACCCGGTGACGCAGTGGCGGTGCTCAGCCATGACCTTCCGCTGGCGGGCCCCGCGCTGCTCGCGGCACTTACCGGGCAGGCGAGCTACGTCGGCGCCCTTGGCTCGCACCGGACGCAGTCCAAGCGGCGTGACTGGCTGGCGGCACAGGGCCTGGACGGCTCGATGATCGACCGCATCCATGGCCCGGCCGGCCTCGATATCGGCGCCCTGACACCGTACGAGATCGCGGTCGCCATCATGGCCGAGGCACTCGCGGTCAGGACGGGCCGAGCTGCCCGACCGCTGAGGGAGCAAACGGGCTCCATCCACCGGGCCGGTCTCAGCGCGCCGCCGCCCCGTCGATGACCCCTTGCCGATGCCCCCGTTGCTGATGCCCCCGTTGCCGATGCCCCCTTGCCGATGACCCCTTGCCGTGGGCCTTCGGCAGCCTGACCGCGGGCCCTCGGCCGGGCTGGGGAACTGCCTCAACCTGAGCTGAATGACCCGTGCGTGCCGGCCCGATCCTCCGTCGATCTCGGTGGCACGGCTGAGGTCGCGGCCTCTGTCGCACCCACCGCACTATCCGGCTCGCCTAACTCCCGTTCGCAACCCGCGGAGTCCGGGCTTGCCGACACCGGGACGTTGCGCCGGATCATCACGATGGTGCGGTCGTCGTCGTGCTTCGTGGGGACTTGATCGATCAGCTGCCGCGCCATGCCTTGCCAGCAATCCCGCGCGGCGAGGAGTTCCACGGCATCCTTGAGCCGCAGCGTGCCCGCGTCGATGTCGCGGGTCCGATCCTCGACCACGCCGTCGGTGTAAAGGAAAAGCGCCTCGCCGGGTCTCACGACGTTGATGTCGGCGGTCCCGTTCAAGGTCGGCAGCACGCCCAAGACCGTGCCGACAGCAGGCGAGGTTCGCCACGGCGGAGCCTCGCCGGGCCGGAAATGTATCGCGGGCGGATGACCTGCGACCCTGATCTCGTAGCTGCCGGTTGCCAGCTCCAGCCGGAGATAGATGGCCGAGGCGAAACCGAGCGACCAGCGTTGGCGGGTGAGATAGTCGTTGGCCGCATTGAGGAAGTCGTCCGGCGGGACGGAACCGAGCAATCCACCGACGGCCCCGGACAGCAGCAATGCTCGAGGCCCGGCGGCGATGCCGCTGCCCGAGACGTCGATGACTGCCAGGTGCAAGACCTGCGCGCCGTTCTCGAGCACGAGTCGATTGGAGACGAAGTCCCCCGCGATGGCAGCACCGTCCGCCGGTCGCTGCTGCACTTCGACGGCCCACGTCGGATCTATCTCGGGAAGCTGGGACTGCACCGAGAGCCTGTCGCGAATGAGCGAGATCACCTTCTCGGCGCTGACCTGGCGCAAACCCAGGCGATCTCGGCGGCCGCTCTGCGCGAGCGCGACGGCAAGCACGATGGAGATCATCACGAACCCGGATACCGACAGCTGGGACTGGTTCAACCCGTGGATGGAAAAGACGGCAGCAAGGCACAGCACCACCGCTGCGGACAGGACGATCATCGAGCGCAATGACAGGACCAGCGAGGCAACGACGATGACCACGATCATCACCGAGGCGACCTTGATCTGCCGGTTGTCATCAGCGATCGACCAGCCCGTCCCGGCGACCATCACGGCCAGACAGATCAGCAGCTCCACCTGCTCGGTGGGCCGCGCTCGACGGGGGCGAAGACGGCGCAGTGCGCGCCGGACACTGGCGATCCTCATGTCCGGCCAACGGTACCCCGAGCAGGGCGCCTGCAGAGGCTGTCCGGCGCGACAGGGGTGGCCAATAGTGGCCACGATGGCAAGATGTCCGGATGACCAGTTCCGGCCCGGGCTCTGCTCCTCGTCGCAGGCGCCGGCGCGGCGGCGACCGGACGGCCACCCCGGCCGGCGAAGACCAGGCGACCGGCGTCGTCCATGCCAAGCCCTCGGTACCTCGACGCGGCGTTTCGGGCGAACCCTCGGCCCGGCGAGTCTCTGCTTCAGACGAGCCTGGTGCTGCCCGTGAGGCGCCGGCCGGACGGGACCCGGATCGCAACTGGAGAGAACTCGCGGGCAACGCGCCGTCCCAGGTGGGGGTGGGCGGGGCAATGCGCGCCCGTGACGTGAGCCGGCCGAGCGAGGCGGATCTTGCGGCCGCAGAGCGCGAGATCGTCATCGTGCGCCGGCAGTGGCGCCCACCGGATGACTCGAAGCCGGCGGGGACCAGCTAGCCGGTCGCGATCGTGCCGGACTGCTCGTAGCTGGCGACCTGCTCGATCCGCCGGGCATGACGGGGATCCTGAGAGAACGGCGTGGCGACGAAGGCATCCACGATTGCCAGCGCCTCCTGCTCGGTGTGCATCCGCGCCCCGACACCGAGGACGTTGGCGTCGTTATGCTGCCGGGCCAGTTGCGCTGTCTCGAGGTTGTAGCCGAGGGCGGCGCGGACCCCGCGGACCTTGTTCGCGGCGATCTGCTCGCCGTTGCCGGATCCCCCGATCACGATGCCAAGACTCCCCGGATCTGCGATCACCCGCTGGGCGGCCGCGATGCAGTACGGCGGGTAGTCATCACCGGCCACGAAGGCTTCGGGTCCGCAGTCCACCGTTTCATGCCCGGCCGCCGCGAGATGGGCGATGACGGCGCCCTTCAGTTCGAAGCCGGCGTGATCACTGCCCAGATAGACGCGCATACCCCGCATGGTGCCAGATCTGGTAAGGGCACAATGCGGGGGTGCTGATTGCCCCGCTCCAACCGGCGGTCCTGGCCTGTGCCGGGGCGGCACAGTTCTGGTACACCCGTCAGGCCCGGCTCGCGCGCAACAGCACCGGCTGGCCACTGCCCCGTACGGTGCTGTTCGCGACGGGGCTGGTCGCCGTGCTAGCCGTGACGAGCGGCCCTGTCGAGCGGGCCGCCCGCGCGTCGTTCAGCGTCTGGGTGATCCAGGCCCTGCTCCTTCTGCTGGTGGTTCCCCTGCCGCTGGTCGCGGGGCAGCCGCTCGAATTGGCACGACGCGTTTCGTCACGACTCGGCGGGTTCACCGAGTCACCTGTTGGTCGCTTCTGCGGCTCGCCCGTGGTCGGTGCTGCCCTGATCCCGCTGGCGTGCGTCGCGTTCCTATTCGGCCCGCTTCCCGGACTCGCGATCTCCACCGACCTCGTGGGATGGCCGGTGCAGGTCGCCATGCTGCTGATCGGCGTGGTGATCGTCCTGCCGCTGGTCGGCGCCGAGGTGCAGTTGAGCTCGCTGGCAGTGGGCGTCGCACTGGCCATCGGTGCCGTCGAACTGCTGCTCGACGCGGTGCCGGGGATGGTCATGCGCCTGTCCACACATCCGGTCAGCAACTTCTTCAGCATGCGATCGGCGGTGAGCGGCCAGCGCTCGTGGCTAGGTGATCAGCAGTTTGCCGGAGGTGTGCTGTGGTGCGTGGCCGAACTGATCGATCTGCCCTTCCTGATCCTCATTTTTCGCCGCTGGCTAGCGGCCGACGCCCGCGAGGCCGCCGCGGCCGACGCCCGCGAGGCTGACACCGCCGACGCTCGCGAAGCCGCCGCGGCCGACGCCCGCGAGGCTGACACAGACGACGCCCGGGCGGCCGCCACTTCCGATGGCACGTTCGGATCCGCGCCCGGCGCCGGCCCGGCCGGTGCTACCCAAGAGGCCGGCCGGCCCTGGTTCCTGGATGACCCGCGCCTGCGCGACCGGTTCCGCTGAACGGCCGGACCAGGCCAATGCTCAGCGAACTTTCGGCGGCAGGTCGGCGTTCAGGGGGCCGGCAGGAAGGACAGGTCGCCGTCGGCGTCGCGCAGCAACGCATGTTCGGCGACCGCCGCCGGCGTCGGAACAGCGCCGTAGTAATGCGGGAACTCCTCGTCCATGCCGTAGAGGTCCTCGACCACCACGGGCCCGTCCAGCCGTGCCGGATCGACCTCGACAACGATCAGATCAGCGCGGTCGCGATAGAGGTGGTTGGCGGTGCCCGCTACCTGATGGGCGAAGGAGAAGTGCACGAATCCTTCACTGGCCAGCGATTCCGGCGCGTACCGCCCGGTCTGACAGGCCGCGCGCCATTCGGATTCGGCGACGAGGTGATAGATCGGCTCCATCGGCCCAGCATGACAGCCACTCCGGCTACCGCCGAGCCTCGACCCCGCTCAGTCGAATCGCGGCGACTCGGTCCGAGTGCGCTTCAGCTCGAAGAAGTAGGGGTAGCTCGCCAGTTGACGTGTCCCGTCCCAGATGGCCAATGCCTGCTCGCCACGCGGGATACGGGTCAGCACCGGGCCGAAGAAGGCGACGCCGTCCACGTGGATCGTGGGCGTTCCGACCTCCATGCCTACCGGGTCCATGCCCTCGTGGTGTGACTTCTCGAGGATCTCGTCGTAAACGGTGGAATCCGCCGCGTCGGCGAGGGACTCGGGCAGGCCGACCTCGGTCAGCGCCTCGACGATCGTTGCCCGGTCGAGTTCGCGGCCCTCGTTGTGGCGCTTGGTACCCAGCGCCGTGTACAGGTCGCGCAGCACCTCATCGCCGGCCTGTTCCTTGGCGGCGATGGCCACTCGCACAGGCCCCCAGGCCTTGTCGAGCAACTCCCGGTACTCCGGCGACAAGTCCTTGTCCTTGTTCAGTACCGACAGCGACATCACGTGGAACTGAAGGTCGAGGTCGCGATGCTTCTCGACCTCAAGGATCCAGCGTGAGGTCACCCAGGCAAAGGGGCAGGCGGGATCGAACCAGAAGTCGACCTTCGTGGCGGAGTCGGTCGCACTCGTCATGTATCGCACCCTAATCTCGAGGTCAGATGTGAAAGACTGATTTCCAGTCATTGAGAACAATTCAGCAAGGAGCATCATTCCGTGCCCGACGATCTCCGTACCAAAATCACCATTCCATCCGCGGAGATCCTCGACGCCAACACCGTCCGGGTGCCGAACCTGACCAGGGACGATGCCCGGCTTCGCGCCGGCCTGCTTCAGCTTGATGCCTATGACGTCGCGCTTGATCTGACAAACGCCGACGGTGGTCCGAGTGAGCGCACCTTCCGATCCCGCACGACGCTGACGTTCTCGGCAACCCGGCCTGGAGCCTCCACCTTCTTGGACGTGGTCGCCGACAAGTTCCACGAGGTGACCCTCAACGGCATACCCGTCGATGTCAGCGGTTACGAGCCCGAGGCGGGCATCGTGCTGGCCGACCTGGCAGCCGAGAACACCGTTGTCGTCGACGCCGATCTGCTGTACACCACGATCGGTCAGGGGCTGCACCGGTTCAGCGATCCGGTCGACAACGAGGTCTACCTCTATACGCAGTTCGAGACCACCGACGCCAAGCGCATGTACGCCTGCTTCGACCAGCCTGATCTGAAGGCAACCTTCACACTGCACGTCACGGCGCCGGCCCATTGGGCGGTGGTCTCCAACGGCGCGGTGACCACCGTCGAGGATGACGAGGAGACCAAGACGGTCCACTTCGCCACCACGCCGCGGATGAGCACCTACATCACTGCCCTGGTCGCCGGCCCTTACTTCGAGGCCCGCGACCACCACGACGGCATCGACCTGGGCCTGTTCTGTCGCAGATCACTCGCCGAGCACTTCGACACCGACGAGCTCTTCACGATCACCAAACAGGGATTCGACTGGTATCACGCCAACTTCGGTGTCCGGTACGCCTTCGGCAAGTACGACCAGCTCTTCGTCCCCGAGTTCAACGCGGGCGCCATGGAGAACGCGGGCTGCGTGACGTTCCTCGAGGACTACGTTTTCCGCAGCCGGGTTACGGACGCCCGCTACGAGCGCCGCGCCGGCACCGTCCTGCACGAGATGGCCCACATGTGGTTCGGGGACCTGGTGACCATGCGATGGTTCGATGATCTCTGGCTCAACGAGTCCTTCGCCGACTGGGCGGCGACGATGTCACAGTCGCAGGCAACCAGGTGGACCAATGCCTGGACGACCTTCACCAACGTCGACAAGACGTGGGCCTACCGCCAGGACCAGCTGCCCTCGACCCACCCGATCGCCGCGGACATCCCTGACGCCGAGGCCGTCGAGGTCAACTTCGACGGCATCACCTACGCCAAGGGTGCCAGCGTGCTCAAGCAGCTCGCGGCCTATGTCGGCCTCGCGGAGTTCCTGGCAGGCGTCCGGCAGTACTTCGCCGACAATTCCTATGCAAACACCACACTGCCCGACTTCCTTGCCGCGCTGAACGCGGCCTCCGGGCGCGAGTTGCACGACTGGTCGAGGATGTGGCTGGAGACATCAGGCCTGAACACCATCACCCCCGAATACACCCTTGACGAGCACGGCAACTTCTCCTCCTTCGCGCTGGTTCAGGACGCCCCCACGGTGACGGCGAAGGACAACGTGCTGCGCACCCACCGGCTGGCAGTCGGCCTGTACTCCTACGACGACTCGGGCGCACTCGTGCGCACGCAGCGGATCGAACTCGACGTGGCGGGCGAGCGCACCGAGGTCCCCGAACTGCTCGGAGTGGCGCGCGGTGACTTCATCCTGGCCAATGACGACGACCTGACGTACTGCAAGCTGCGCCTGGATGCCCACAGCCTGCAGACGCTGCGCAACGGCGGCCTGGGATCGCTCAGCGACTCGCTGGCCCGCGCCGTCTGCTGGGTGGCCGCCTGGGACATGGTGCGAGACGGGGAACTCGCCACGCGCGACTACCTCGAACTCGTCCTCGCCGGTGCACCGAGCGAGACCGAGATCGGTGTGGTGCAGTCAGCCCACCGCCAGATCCTTCGCGCGCTGCAGATCTACGCGGATCCGGACTGGGCGCCGGCCGGCCGAATCCGGTTCGCCGACGTGGCCATCCGGGCTGCCCGCGAGGCTCAGGCCGGCTCTGACCACCAACTTGCGTGGGTGCACGCCGCCATCTCCGCTGCGACCACGGACGCGCACGCGGCCTTCCTGTCCCGGTTGCTGGATGGGTCGGAGACACTGGATGGTCTGGCACTGGACACCGACCTTCGGTGGGCACTGGTGCAAGCGCTGGTGGCCCGCGGCGTCCTCGGTGAAGCAGCCATCGATGCCGAGGCGGCCCGGGATCCGACCTCGGCCGGAGCCCGGGCCGCCGCCACCGCACGGGCGTTGATCCCGAGGCCGGAGGCCAAGGCCGCCGCATGGGACTCGGTGATCAGCGATGACACCCTGAGTAACGCCGTGATGCGGGCGACGATTCTCGGCTTCAGCCACCCGTTGCAGTCCGAGCTCCTCCAGCCCTACGCGGCCCGATACTTCGAAGTTGCTGCCGCGGTATGGGATCGCCGGACCTCAGAGATGGCGCAGGACGTCATCGTGGGGTTGTTCCCCACCTGGTCCTCGGCCATAACCGAAGACACGGTGCGGGCCGCCGACGCGTTCCTGGCCGACTCGTCCCGCCCGGCCGCGTTGCGCCGGCTCATCTCAGAGGGACGTGCCGACGTGCTGCGCGCTCTGCACGCCCGACAGGTGGATCGGGCGGCCAGCACCGAGTAACGCGTTAGGAAAGCCAGGTGGGACGCAGCGGGAACGAGGCGTCGCCGCCCGGACCGACCTTGACCGCAAGCACCTGATGTAGCTGGATGCCGTTGGTTTCGAAGCCGAGCCGCGAGCCAGCCATGTACAGGCCCCACACCCGCGCTGTCGCCTCACCGACGTCGGCGACGCAGGCGTCCCAGTTGCGTTCGAGGTTCTCGCACCAGTACTTCAGCGTCAGCGCGTAGTGCTCGCGCAGGTTCTCTTCATGGCGGACCTCAAGGCCGGCGTCCTGCGCCTCGGAGATGATGCGTCCGGAGCCGGTCAATTCGCCGTCGGGGAAGACATACCGGTCGATGAAGAAGCCCGGCAGCGCGCGCTGCTTGTTGTCGGGACGGGTGATGCAATGGTTCAGTAGCCGGCCGCCGTCCCGGAGCTTGTCACGGACGAAGCCGAAATAGCTGGGGTAGTTGCCGACCCCGACATGCTCCAGCAGACCGATCGAGGACACCGCGTCGTAGTCGTGGCCCGGTGCATCGCGGTAGTCGCCGTGGATGACCTCGGCCAGACCCGTCAGCCCCTGACGCTCGATCTCGGACTGAGCCCATTTGGCCTGTTCGGCGGACAGCGTTATCCCGACGGCCTTGACGCCGTAGTGCGTCGCCGCGTGGCGCACCATGCCGCCCCAGCCGCAGCCGATATCCAGCAGCCGCATGCCCGGTTCCAGGCCGAGCTTGCGCGCGACCAGATCGAACTTCTCTTCCTGGGCCTCTTCGAGGCTGGCATCCGGTTTCGGGAATACCGCGCAGGTGTAGGCCATCGAAGGGCCGAGCACCTTCTCATAGAAGGCGTTGGACACGTCGTAGTGGTGGTGGATCGCCTC
>JAVEES010000218.1 GCA_030840285.1 Pseudonocardiales bacterium | reverse complement strand
CTTTGGGCGTCGCCTCGTCGATGGTGCCCGACTGCGGACGGATCGTGCTCAGAACCTTGTCGTCGGCAGTGGAGATCACTGTCACGACGCCGGTCAGATGATTGACCAGGTAGGCGTTTCCCCTTATCGGATCGAGTGCAATGCCAGGCCCGGACGCGATGCCGATCGGCTTCACGCTGCCGGAGGCGATGTCCAGGACGTAAGCCTCGCGGGCGAAAGTGGACAAGTAGAGATGCCTCTTGTCAGGCCCGACGAGGACACCCGCGACGGGTCCCTTCACCTGAAGGCTGTTCACCTGCTTCTCGGTCGAGGTGTCGATCACCGACACGCTCGGGCTCTGCCCCGCACCGCAGCCCTGGCACCGGTTGGCGATGTAGGCGCGGCCGTCCGAGATCGCTACCCCAAGCGGTTCACCACCGACTGCGAGGTGGCGCAGATGCAGGTCGGCCGGCCGATGCCTCGTCCACACCGCGCCGCCCATGCTCAGCACCAACACCGCCGCGATGATCAGCGCCAGCAGTGCGGCGAGCGGCAGGACGACCTTTCTCCGTAGGTGCTCGCGCCACCACCCGGGAGCAGGAAGCACCTTGTCAATAGCAGGCAGGTCGTCCGTAGAAGTCAGGTCGTCCGTACGACGTACGCCGTCCGTAGCCGGCAGGCCGTCCGAGACCTGCGGCCCAGCCTCCTCGGCGGCGGCCGGGGCGAGCACCTCCACGCTCACCGGCACCGTCAGCTCACCGGTGGGTCCGGTGAGGGTCAGCCGGCCCACCCGGGCGCCGGCGGATGCCGTATCGACACACACCTCGTACCCGTCCGGCCTCTGCTGGATCCGGATCCAACTGTCCGGCGTGTCGACCCGAGCCGAACGCGCCAGCGGCGATCCCAGCAGCTGAAGCAACCGCGGTTGCGGATGAGAGCCGACGTCGAGCTTTCCGAACTCCAAGCCGGTGGCGACAGCCACGTCCACGCGTAGCTCGCACGACTGCAGCGCGGCCGCGGCAGCCTCGGCCACGAAACGGATATCGCTGGCGACCATCTCGCTCAGGGCGCGGTGGGCGCCGGCCGCAACCTCGAGGTTCTCACTGGCCAGGCGCGACTGCAGTTCGTTGACCGCACCCAACCGGGTGTACATATTGGGATCCGTCATCGCGGCCAGCAGGTCGGCTGGGATCGGCGCGGCATGGACTCGCCTGCGCCGGCTGTGGGCGAGATAGAGGTCGCCCTGCATCTCGATGTCGCGGGTCGGCGTCTGGTTGGGGTTGCGCTCGCGGACCTCGTCGAAGACATATTCGTATAGTTCGTTGAGCGAAACCCAGCCGTCCTCGTCGCGATCCGCCTCGCCGCTTTCCAGACCGCGCACCAGTGCGGAGGTGAACACCGACGGCTGCGCGACGTTGTCCGCCGAAAGCTGATCGCCCTCGAAGGCGTACTCCATCGAGCTGGAGGCAGAGATCACCGCGCGCCCTCGCCCACCACCCAGATTCTCGGTCGGAAAGCTGTCGATGACGTTGACATCGCCCGCTGCCCGCACCCGGACACCCTGGCCGAACGCACCGCCGTAACAGCAATCCAGGAACAGCACGATGCTGCGCGAACGACTGGCGCGCATGCACCTCTGAACGAAGTCGGCGGGGATCGCTGTGGCCAGTCGATGGGGACGGGTGTTGTGAGCGGCGAAGAACAGCTCCCCCGATTCGCTCTTGAGCCCGTGGCAGGAGAAATGCAACAGGATGACGTCCTCGCGCCGGTTGTCGGTGAACAGTTCCTCGATCTGCTCCTGGATGAGATGGGCGTCCAGGTTGCGCAGGATCTGCACCTCGAAGCCACCGATCTCGGGGTCGCCGAGCACCGCCGCCAGCGCCGTCGCGTCAGCTGCTGGACTGGCCAGGCTGCGCAAACCCTCGTGCAGGTACTCGTCGGTGGCGACGATCAGGGCCTTGCGCCGGCCGTCCACGGTTCGCCCCCAGCTTCGGAATGGCGGCGCACGAAGAGCTCGATCAGCCGCTCCTGTTCCTGGCCCGTGCTGGCCGTGACGTCGATGACGTCGCCGTCGATCTCCAGGCGTACGTGCCGTTCGGCCTGATCGCCGCGTGCCAGCCATCCGCGCACGGTCGTGACGACGGCCTTCAGGGTGCCTGGTGACTGCGCGAGCGTCACCAGCATGGCGCCCACCGCGGCCACATCGAGGGCTCGCGCGCCTTCGGGGATCTCACCGCCGGGCACCGGGACGACGTCCTCCACCGGAAGCTCGAGGATCTCCTCGCGCAGGAACCGGGTCTGGGCATCGAGCCGATCGGCGTCCGCCCCCGTCTCGACCAGGCTCACCAGCAGCTGTTCGTGCACCCTCCGCCTCCCTCCGCGGTTGGTGTTAGCCAAACCATGCTCCTGGCAGGAGCAGAGAGCAAGAGACCAGCGAGCAAGAGACCAGAGAGCAAAGACAGAAGACCGCCGGACGCCAGAAGCTGATGCCCGCCTGCGGCTCAGCGGCCCGAAGACCTCCGGCGCCGTCGGGACAATCCCACCATCGCGAAACCGGCCAGCAGAATCACGACGGCAAGGCCGGCTGTCGTGCGGGGATCGGTGCTCGGCCCGGTCGAGGCCAACCCGACGCTCGGCGAGGCCGAGGTCGAGGCCACGGCGGGGGTCGGCGTGGTGGTCACCGGCACAGCGGCAGGACGGATGACCGTTGCCACCGTGAGGAACCGCGCTCGACCGTTGCTGCCGGTTCCGGCCGCCACGAAGGTGTGCTTGCCGGTGAGAGCCGGCACGGTGATGGTTGCGCTGAAGCCGCCGGAGCTGTCCGCGACGGCGGTGCCGAGCTTGGTCGGCTTGGAGTACACACCGAGCACGATCGGCGCCCCGGCCGCGAATCCGTGCCCGCTGAGGTGCAGCACCTGCCCGACCGACGTCCTCGCGGGAACGCCTGCCAGCAAGCCGTTGGAAGCCGGCACGCTGCCCGGCAGGTCCACCACCGAGGCCAGCGCTACCTTCAGGACGAACGCTTGGCTGGCGTCCGGAAGGGTGCCGTTGGACGCCGTGATGGTGAGTGGATAGGAGCCCACGGCGTTGGCCGGCGCGGTTCCTGCCATGGTCGCCGTGCCGTCCCCATTATCGCTGAAGCTCACGCCGGGCGGCAGCGCTCCGGATTCGGACAGCGTGGTGGCCGCGGGCACACCCGCCCGGGCGGTAAAGGTGAAAGTGCCCGCGACACCGGCGGTGAAGGTCATAGTGCCGGCACTGGTGATGCTGGGTGGCCCGTTGACCGTCAGCAGGAACGATTGGCTTGCCTGCGGGCTCGCGCCGTTGTCAGCCATGATCGTCAACGGGAAGCTGCCGCCTGCGCCAGGGGTTCCCGCCAAGGTGGCGGTGCCGTCGGTGTGCGGCGTGAACGTCACCCCGGCAGGCAGGGCGCCGGTAGCCGAGATCGTGGTCGCAACCGGGAAACCGGCCGACGTCGTGACGGTGAAACTGCCGGCCGTGCCCGCGGTGAAGGTGGTTGCGTTGGGGCTGGTGATCACGGGTGATTCGTCGACCGTCAGGGTGAATGCCTGCTGGCGGGCACCGGCCAGGTTGGTGGCGGTCAGGGTCAACGGATAGCTTCCGCCGGTGCCCGGGGCCGGGGTGCCGGACAGCGTGCCGGTGCCGCCCGATCCCGCGGCGAACGACACTCCGGTGGGCAACGTCCCGGTCTCGGACACCGTTGTAGCCGTGGGGAAAGCGGCTTGTGTGGTGATGTCGAAGGCCAGCGCCGAACCAGCCGTGACGTGGGTGGCCGCGGCGCTGGTGAACGCCGCGAGCTCATTCACGGTAAGGGTGAATACCTGCGTGCCGTTCGGGCTCACGCCGTTGGAGGCGGTGAGCGTTATCGGGTACCGGCCGCCCTGGCCAGCGGCCGGTGTGCCACTGATCGTCGCCGTGCCGTCGCCGTTGTCGCTGAAGGTAACTCCGGTGGGCAAGCCGCCGGTCTCGCTCAGGGTTACCGCGGCGGGCGTTGCGGCCGTCGTCGTGACGGTGAAACTGCCGGCCGTGCCCGCGGTGAAGGTCGAGTGATCGGCGCTGGTGATCGTCGGCGCCTGCTGGACGGTAGCCGTGAAGCTCTGGGCAGCGTCCGGCAGCACTCCGTTGCTGGCAACGATCACGAAGCCGAACACCCCGCCCGCGGTTGGCGTACCGGCGATGGTGGCCGTCCCGTCAGCATTGTCCGTCAGGGTCAGACCCGGCGGCAGGCTGACCGGCGACGTCGAGATCGTCGGCGGCCCGGCCGGCTGGCCGGGCGAGGTGGTCACCGTGAACGAGGCGGCAGCACCGACGACGAAGGTGGCGTGGTTGGCGCTGGTGATCCGGGGTGGCTCGTTGACGGTCAGCGTGAACGCCTGGACGGTCGCAGCCGCGGTACCCGCGGGAGTCGCGGTGAGCCGGAGGCTGTAGCTTCCGCCGCTGGAGGCCGCGGGAGTTCCGGACAGGGTCGCCGTCCCGTTGTGGTTGTCCACAAAGCTCACGCCGGACGGCAGCGTGGACGGGACGAGAGCCGTCATGCTCAGCGCCGGGTTCAGCGGGTAGCTGCCGGATGTGGTTAAGGTGAACGTTCCCGCCGTGCCGACCGTGAAGGTCGCGTGGTCGGCGCTGGTCACGGTTGGGGACTCATCGATCGTGAGCGTGAAGGCCTGAGTCGCCGGTGCCGCGGTGCTTGCGGTCGCGGTCGCCGTGATGGTGAAAACGTGTGATCCGCCGTCGCCCGCCGTGGGCGTGCCTTGCAGCAGCGCGGTCCCGTTGCCCTGGTCGGCCAGGCTGAGGCCGGCAGGCAGTGCGGGTGCGATCGTGAAGGCGGTCGCGGCCGGGAAGCCTGGGCTGGCGATCACCGCGAAGCTGCCGGCCGTACCGACGGTGAACGTGGCGTGGTCTGCGCTGGTGAATGTCGGCGCCTCGTCCACCTGCAGCGTGAATGCTTGTGATGCGCTCGGGCTGAAGCCGTTGATGGCCTTGATCGTGAATGGGATCAGGCCGCCGCTGCCAGCCGGCGGGGTTCCGGCCAGGGTCGCGGTGCCGTCGCCGTTGTCCGTCAGGTGCAGCCAGGACGGCACCGGCGTGGTCGCGTCGATCGTGGTAGCCGGACTCGGAAAGCCGGTGGTGGTCACATCGAAGCTGCCTGCCGTGCCGACTGTGAAGGTCGCGGTGTTGGCGCTGCTGATGTCCGGCACGCTGCCAACCGTGAGCGTCGCCGCTGTCGTCATCACGGTGCTGACGAGGTTGGTGAACACGGCACGGTACCGGTTTCCGCTGTCGGCTCCGGCCGCCGTGAAGGTGTACGTCGGTGACGTGGCGCCCGTGATATCGCTGAAAGTGCCGCCGCCATTGGTGGATCGCTGCCACTGCACGCTGGGCAGCGGCGCCCCCGCGGCAGCGGCGAGGAAGCTCACCGATGCGCCGGGATTGACTGTCTGGTCAGCGGGATCGGTGCTGACGGTGGGTGCTTCGTTGACGAGGATCGTCAGGGTCTGAACGGCATTCGGTGTGATCCCGTTGGTGGCGGTCAGCACGATCGTCGAGCTGCCACCGGTGCCGGCCGCGGGGGTGCCCGACACCGTCGCGGTTCCGTTGCCGTTGTCGGTGAAACTCAGACCGGAGGGCAGCGTTCCCAAGCTCGGCACGATGGATGTGACCGTAGGCGTTCCACTCGTCGTGACATCGAAACTGCCCGCCGTGCCGGCGACGAACGTGGCGCTCAGCCCGCTGGTGAAGGCCGGTGCGGCGCCGATGTTCACGGTCAGGTTCTGAACCGCCGCGGGGTTCACGCCGTTGGATGCGGTGATCACCAGGACGTGGCTGCCCTGCGCACCAGGTAGCGGTGTCCCGGCCAGCAGGGCGGTGCCGTTGCCCTGGTCGACCAAGGCCAGGCCAGAGGGCAGGGTGCTACTTGTCGAGATGGCCGCCGTGGGAAACCCGGTGGTCGTGACGGTGAAGTTGGCCAGGACGCCGAGGGTGAGGGCGACGCTGGCCGAACTGGTGATCGCAGGTACCCGGTTGACCGTGACGGTGACCGTCGTCGAAGCGTTGTCCAAGGCTGCGACGACGTGCGTCACTCCGCTTACGGCGTGGGAACGGAACGGGATGCTGGCCTGCCCCGCGGCGAGCACCGAGCTCGGAGCGTCGACGGTGCCGCTGTTGCCGTCCGGCAGCGACCACGAGACCTGCAGCCCGTCGAAGGCGCCCAGGTTCGCGGCGCCAACCGCGGAGCCCAGCGAGTCGGTCGTCAGTGCCGCCGAGATCGTCGAGGTGGCGTTGGGACCGGTGACGGTGGACGGTGCCGCAACGGCGGTCAGGACCAGCCTCGGCGAGATGGTCGGGCCGCCGGACACGGTGTCACAGCCCGCGGCACCGGGACCTGTGTTGCAGCCCCACCAGTTGTCGGTCGCCGTGGCGGCGCCCGTTGCGCTGACCGCGAGGGCCGACCCGGCCGTGGCGATATTGCCGGCGAACCGGTTGTAGTGCAACGCAGCGCTGCCGCCGGACACCGCTATCGCCGCACCGGACGGTGAGCCGGGTCCACCACCCGCTGAGTTGCCGGTGAAGGTTGAGCCGGTGACGTTGAGGACCCCGCCCTGCGACCAGATCGCGCCGCCCATCGCGGGACCGGTGGTCGCGTTGACGCTGTTGCCGGCAAAGCGAGATCCGGTGATGTCGACGTTGGTCGTCGCGGTGCCGCGCAGCGACAGTGCTCCGCCGTTGGCAAGCACCCCGCTGGGTTCGCTGTTCGTGCTCTGGTTACCGCTGAAGGTGGTGTTCGTGATGGTCAGTCCTTCAGGGGTCGCGGCGCCCGTTCCCGAATACGCCAGCCCTGAACCTGAACTGCTCGACGAGCTGTTGTTGCTGATGGTCGAGTTGGTGATCGTGAGCTTGCCGCCGATGAACTGAATACCGCCACCAGGCTTGTTGCTAGCCGTCGGGTCAGCGACGTTCGCGTGGTTGCCGGTGACCACCGTGTTGTCGATGCTGAGGATGTCGGCGGTGGTTTGATCGGCCGAGCCCGCGATGATGCCGGCACCGCCGAAGGTGCTGTCGTCCCCACGGGTGACCGTCATGCCGGAAAGGTTCACCGTCACGCCACCCACCAGCGTGCTGTCGATGTCGAAGACCCGGCTGAGGCCCTGGGCGTCGATGGTCGTGCTGGCGGGCCCCGCTCCGTTGAGGGTGATCGCCTGTCCTGAAGCGATGCCGGGGGTCAACTCGCCATTTGCCAGCTGGAAGACGCCGGCCGGGATCGTGATCGTGACGGCGCCACCGAGGTTGTTGGCCACGCAGGTGGCCTCGCGCAGGCTCAGCGGCGCCGCGGGAGTGGTGATGCTGACATCTCCACAGGCGCCGGCATTGAGCGGGATATCAGCTGTGGTGGTCACGGTCAGGGTCGTCGCCGCGCCGGCGGTGTTGGACGCCACGATGAGCGACCCGCCGAGACCCAGCACGGTTGCCAGAGCGATTCGAAGTAGAACGGATGGCACCGAACGGGAGCGTTTGCTGCGCATGGAGCCATCCTCGGAACGTTAGATCGCCGTCAAGCCTCTCCGGAACTGTAGCCACCTCGGTTCCATTAGCCAACACGCAGCGTGACATCTCATTTACCTTGCGGAGCTATTTATATGGTCAGAATCGTACAAATCGCATTTTCAGTCACGTTATTTTTGTGTTATAACTCTGTCGCACCATTTTCGAAGAAAGATCCTGTCGGGGCGGGCTAGCGGGCCGCTTCCCATGCTCTGAGGAGTCTTGGCCATGCCGGACCTGACCCGCCGATCAGCGATCACGCTGGGTGGCGCCGCTGCCCTCGTCGTGATCGCGGTTCCGGCCGAGGCCGCTACCGCACGTTCCGGCGCCCGGCGGTTCAAGCCGACGCCGTTCCCGCTGCGTTCGAGCTTCGCCCGCGCACTGGGCACCATCCTCACGGCCGCCAACGCGTCCGGCAGCCACCGGATCAAGCTGGTCGATATTCGCGACCTCAGCGCGTCGGCAAGCCGGAATCGCGACCACTGCTTCAACCTGATCTTCGACGCCATGGATTCGGCCCAATTGCCCGAAGGGACCTACCGGGTCGGCTCCCCGCGGCTTGCATCGACGCTGCTGTTCATCTCGCCGATCGGGATTCAGCAGGGCCCGCAACGCCTACAAGCCCTCGTCAATCGCTCTGTCTGACATGCCTGACACCGTGGGGCTGCGCCACGTGCGCGACAGTGACCTGGAGTTTCTTCAGGCGCTGTATGCAGATTCCCGCTCGGTGGAGTTTGCGGCCCTGCAGCTGGAGGAAGCTGCCTTGCAGGCCCTGCTGAGCATGCAGTTTCAGGCTCAGCGCGCCCAGTACCGCCAGCGCCATCCCGACTCCGTCGACTACATCGTGACGCTCGATGCAGCTGACGTCGGCCGCTGCTGGGTGAACTCGTCCGATGCCGGGATTCGAATCCTCGATATTGCGGTGCTGACCCGGTTCCGGCGGCAGGGCGTCGCCTCGCGCGTAATTCGAGAGTTCGGTGCGAAAGCGGCGAGCGGCGGACGGCCGATGCGCCTTTCGGTATGGCACGACAACGCTGCGGCCATCGCGCTCTACCGGACGCTGGGGTTCCAATTCCACGGCGAACATAACGGATATCACGAACTCGAGTGGCCGGCGGTGGCCGGCGACCGTCGCAGCTTGGTCAGCCAGGAGGCCGCAACTCATGAATGACTTCAGTTTCACCGCCTTCGAGCAGCGGGTTGGCCAACCGTTCCTCATGCGGATCGCCGAGGATATCCAGATCGAGCTATCGCTGCTGGAATGCACGAACAGCCAGCGCGCCGGTGGGCCGCCAGGCTTTACCCTTCACTTCGCCGGCGGGCCCGACGCACCGCCTTCGCAGGGTACCTACCTGCTAAGTGCGGACGGATTCGACGAGGCGCCGATCTTCCTGGTACCGCTCCGGCGAACCGCGGAAGGCCTGGAATACCACGCGGTTTTCAGTCAATCGGACGAAGGCTGAGCGGTGAGCATGAGTGAGCATGAGTGAGCATCGCAGCGAGGTACGAGCGAGGAGCGGAGCGAATTCAGCGATGAGCGCTCGCGCGAAGAGCAAGACAGATATGAGTGAGGTAACGATATGACTGAGCCTTTTCTCGGCGAAATCCGAATATTCGCGGGCACTTTCGCGCCGCTCGATTGGCTGTTCTGCCAGGGCCAGCTACTCAACATCGCCGATTACGACGCGCTGTACGCGCTCCTCGGGACGACCTACGGCGGTGACGGGATCTCGACGTTCGCGATTCCGGATCTGGCTTCGCGGGTGCCGGTTCACCAAGGGCCCGGTTACCCGCTGGGCAGCCTCGGCGGTGCCGAGTCGGTAATCCTGACCGAGCCACAGCTGCCGGTGCATTCGCACGCGGCCCCCTCTTCCAACGCTGCGGCGAACTCCACCTCGCCGGCCAACGCGGTGTGGGCATCGTGGAGCGATTCGCCTTATTCGACCGCATCCCCCACCGCCACCATGGACCCGGCAGCGTTCGCGACCGCCGGCACCGGCCTGCCGCACGACAACATGCCGCCGTTTCTCGCGGTGAATTTCATCATCGCGGTGGCCGGCATCTTTCCGTCCCAGAACTGATCGAGAGTATCGAGGAACCTGTTCATGACCGACCCCTACATCGGCGAGATCAAGGTCGTCGCCTTCAATTACCCGCCGTTGGGCTGGGCCTTCTGCGACGGCCAGATCCTTTCGATAGCCCAGAATCAGGCGCTGTTCTCGATCCTCGGAACGACCTACGGCGGTAATGGGATTACGACGTTCGCGCTGCCCAACCTCCAAGGCCGGATACCCCTGCACGCCGGTAACGGGATCGTGCTCGGCGAAACTGGCGGCGAGGCCGCGCATCAGCTCACGATCAACGAGATTCCCAACCACAACCATCCGGCCAGGGCGGTCACCGCTGCCTCGACGCGCGTTGCCTCACCGGCCGGTGCACTCTGGGCGGGCGGGAACACCTCGATGTACTCGGCAACATCAGATACCACCATGGGTGGGGCTGCCGTCTCCACCGCCGGTTCGAACCAACCGCACGAGAATCAGCCGCCGTATCTGGTGCTGAATTTCGTGGTCGCCCTACAGGGCATCTTCCCGAGCCGGAACTGATCAGGAGCCAATTGTGACCGATGCATTCCTCGCTGAGATCAGGATGTTCAGCGGCAACTTCGCGCCGGCCGGCTGGGCGCTGTGCAACGGACAGCTGATGCCTATCGCCCAGAACTCCGCCCTTTTCGCGCTGATCGGCACGACCTACGGCGGCAATGGCACGGTGACCTTCGCGCTGCCCAACCTGCAGGGCAGCGTGCCACTGCAACCGGGACAGGGCCAGGGGCTCTCGCCGCGCACCGCCGGTGAGGTGGGCGGCTCGACGACGGTCAACCTGAGCTCTCAAGAGCTGCCCGTCCACACGCATCGGGCGGCCGTGCGGACCACGTCGGGCAACTCCACCCGTCCGGGCGGTGCGGTCTGGGCAACGGCTGCATATGGCAGGCAGACCGAGCGGGTTTATGCCAGCGGCCAGGCACCGAACGCCCTGATGAGCCCGCTGAGCAGCACCTTCATCGGCGGGAACCAGCCGCACAACAACATGCCGCCCTATCTGGCCGTTACCTTCATCATCGCCCTGCAGGGCATCTTCCCGATGAGGCCCTGAGCGCCCCCCCATTTCGGTGATCATCTCGCGTTTGGTGTCGCCATAGCAGTTGCTATCGCGACACCAGACGTGAGTTGATCACCGCCTATCACCGGGCTAGATCACCCGCCGACCACGAGCCGACCGCTAACCGAAACCACCGTGCCGCTACCCATTGCGTTCGGCTGGAGGTGGGAGAACAGTGGTCTGCGACCGGTGGCGCCACCGGGGCGTCGCCCACGAGGTTTGGGGGTGGGCCGTGTACGCACGTTCCACAACGATTCAGGCGAACCAGTCCTCATTGGACGCGGGCATCGCCCACGTCCGTGACGAGGTTCTGCCAGCGCTGAGGCAACTGGACGGCTTCGTCGGGTTGTCGATGATGGTCGACCGCGACTCCGGCATGTGTATCGCCACCAGCGCTTGGCAGAGCGAGGATGCGATGCGGGCGAGCGCGAACCAGGTCGAGCCGGTCCGCAACCGAGCCGCTGAGATTCTGGGAGGCAGTGCAGAGGTCGAGGAGTGGGAGATCGCAGTGATGCACCGTGATCAGCCCACGCATGACGGTGCGTGCGTACGGTCGGCGTGGCTGCAGACTGATGCCGGACGCCTCGACGAATTGGCCGACGTCTATCGGATGAGGGCCCTGCCGCAGATCGAAGCCCTGCGCGGTTTCTGCAGCGCGAGCTTCATGATCAACCGCTCGACTGGCCGGGCCGTTTCCTCAGCGTGCTTCGAGAGCATGGACGCGATGCGGGAAAGCCGCGAGCAGTCCGAACAGATCAGGTCTGCCGGGACCCAGCAGGCGGGTGCCACCGTCCTGGACGTCCGGGAATTTGAACTGGCGGTCGCTCACCTGCGGGTCCCCGAGATGGCCTAGGCCGCCCAGCTAGTCACGATCGTCTGAGGCCTCCGCGCGAGCGGGGGCCTCAGACCTTGTTGTGCCCTCAACTTGTCGCTGAAGATGCCGATTAGAAGAAAGGTCACGGTTCGATCGGTATGTCGATCGGGTCGGCGCCGCTGTCCCATCCGGATTTCGCCGATACGTATCGAGGTATTCATGTCGTCTGCTCACCTGCGGTTGCTGCCTGCGCGCAGCGTTCGTGGCATCGCGATCGTGGCAGCCGTTGCTGTCGCCCTGCTTGCCGTGAACACCGGCGTCGCCGATGCGCTGCCGCTGACCTCGCTGACGACTGAGAGCTTCACCGGCGCCACGACCGTGGACAGCGGCTGGACCCTGCCTTCGGCGGCTTCGAACGGCGCCTGTCTGTCGGCAGGTACGAGCACCTCGCAGACGCCCATCAAGGCGTGCTCGACGACCGCGATCGACACGGCCGGACAGGGCACCCTGAGGCTGACGTCCAATGCGAACAGCAAGGTGGGGACGATCTACAACAGCACCAGCCTGCCGACCGCCCAGGGCCTGGACATCAAGTTCAACAGCTACCAGTGGAACTCGACGTCCAACCCCGGAGCGGACGGGATCAGCTTCATCCTCGCGGCCACGGATCCCAGCGACCCGGCACCGCCGGCCGCCACCGGACCCTTGGGTGGTTCCCTCGGCTACAGCGCCACGAAATCGACGGCAACCGGCGTCACCAATGGCTATCTCGGTTTCGGCCTGGACGTGTACGGCAACTACCAGTCGAGCAATTTCGGTGGCACCGACTGTGCTACCAGCGCGGCCACCCCTCAGAGCATCACGGTACGAGGGCCCGGTAACGCAAACGCCGGTTACTGCATCCTGGGCACCACGGTCGTCTCGGCCGGTGCGCTCGACGCCCGCACCTCGACCACCCGGCCGACCGCGGTGCCCGTTGAGATCGTGCTCAACCCGGGTGCGGCGACCACCACGAGCGGTGGCCTGGCGGTCAACGCCTCCAGCTGGACGATCCGGGCCACCCCCATCGGCGGTTCTGCCCAAACCCTGACCGGTTCGCTGCCGAGCGCGGCCACGCTCGCGACCTACGGCTACCCGGCCTCGTTCTATGACCCTTCCACCGGCCTGCCCTACCAGCTGACCTTCGGCTGGGCAGCGTCCACCGGCGGGAACAACGAGATCCACGAGATCAACACGCTGCAGTCGGGGACCTTGAACGGTCAGCTACCTGCCTTCCGGCTGGCAGTCGCCGACAACCAGAGCGGCAACTTCATCGCGGGAAACTCCGCCACCGTCTCGGTCACTCCGTCGTTGGACGCGGCCGAAGGCAACGAGGCCAATCCGCTCACCGTCACCACCACCATCCCGGCCGGCCTTACGCCCGGAAGCGTCACCTCCTCCGACTACAGCTGTAGCACTGCCGGGCAGACGGTGACCTGCACCTACACGCCTACCGGAACCATCTCCGCCGGGACGACCCTGCCGGCGATCGCGATTCCGGTGAGCGTGGGAACGACACCGGCCAGCTACACGATCACCGCGAAGGTGTCCTCCAACGACGCCAACCCCGCTACCGCCAGCCACACCGTCAGCTCCACTGCGTTCGCAGCGAGCGCTACCCCGGCGTCGATCAGCTACGGCGGCCTCAGCACCTTGGCTGCTACCGGCCTGCCGGCCAACGCGACGGGCACCGTCACGTTCGCCTCGGGCGGCACGACGCTGTGCAGCGCCGCGGCGCCGAGCGCGTCATGCACCACCTCCACCACCCTGCCGGCCGCGAACTACCCGATCGTCGCGACCTACTCCGGTGACGGCGCCTACGCCAGCCAGACGGCCAGCACCGCGCTTGCCGTCGCCCAGGCCGCTACCGCGATCACCGCCGCCGTGAGCGACCCCTCGATCGAGTACGGCACGCCCGACACCCTGTCGGTTTCGGGCACACCGGCCGGCGCCGGCGGAACCGTAACGTTCGCCTCGGGCGCTACGACTCTGTGCAGCGTGACGCTGCCGGCCACCTCCTGCCAGTCACCCGTGAGCTTGGTTCCGGCCAGCTACCCGGTGACCGCGACCTACTCCGGCGACGGCAACCACGTCGGTTCGGCGAACACCACCAGCTTCGTCGTCACCAAGGCCGCTACCGGCATCACGGCCGCGGTCAGCGATCCCTCCGTTGCCTTCGGAACGCCTGACACCGTCTCGGCAACCGGGCTGCCGGTGGATGCGACGGGAACGATTGCCTTCACCTCCGGGCCGACGACCCTATGCACCGCGACGCTGCACGCCAGCTCCTGCGCCACTCCGGCCGCCCTGCTAACCGGCAGCTACCCCGTAACCGCAACCTATTCCGGGGACAGCAACTACACCGCCTCCAGTGACGGCACGATCTTCGATGTGCTGAAGGCCGACACGGGCGTCATCGCCGGGGTCTCGGACCCGAGCGTCAGCTTCGGCAGCGCCGACACCCTGGCCTTCTCCGGCTTGCCGGTCGGTGCGAGCGGCACCGTCACCTTCACCTCGGGTGGCGTCACCTTGTGCACCGCGACGCTGCCAGCCGTGTCATGCGCGAGCCCGGCCGACCTGGACGCCGCAACGTACCCGGTGACCGCCGTCTACTCCGGCGATGCGAACCACAACGGCTCGTCGGACACCACAAGCTTCACCGTCTCCAAGCTCGTGCTCGACGCGTTCACCGCATCATCGACGCCTGCCAGCACCACCTACGGCGAGTCGGACACGCTGTCCTTCTCCGGCGTGCCGGCCGGCGGGACGGGTACGGTCACGTTCAGCTCGGGTGGCACGACGCTGTGCACCGCGACGCTGCCGGCCAGCTCGTGCACCACCCCGTCCGCCCTGGTAACCGGCAGCTATCCCGTCACCGCGAGCTATTCGGGCGACGGTAACCACGCGGCTGCCACGGCCGGCACCACCTTCGACGTCACCAAGGCCGGCACCGCGCTCGTCGCGGCCGCGGGCGCGCCGAGCACCGAGTACGGCACGCCTGAAACGCTCAGCTACAGCGGCGTGCCCACGGGCGCTACCGGAACAGTCACGTTCACCTCGGGTGGCACGACATTGTGCACCGCCACCCTGCCCGCTACCTCGTGCGACACTTCGGTCCTGCTCGACACCGGCAGCTACCCGGTGAGCGCCACTTACTCAGGCGATGACAACCATGACGGATCCAGCGACACGTCCACCTTCGACGTCGTCAAGGCCCGCCAGACCCTGACCGCCGCACCCGCGAGCCCGATCCTCACCTACGGCCAAGCCCAGACCCTGACCTTCAGCGGGCTGGCCGGCGCTGCGACCGGAACCGTGAGCTTCAGCTCCGGCGGCACGGCGCTCTGCACGGCAACGTTGCCGGCAACATCCTGCACCGTGCCGGCCGGCTTGAACGCCGCCCAGTACCCCGTCACCGCGGCCTACTCCGGCGATGACCACTACGCAGCGACGAGCGCCGCGACGGCGTTCGGCGTGGACAAGGCCTCCACCAGCATCACCGCTCAGGCCAGCACTTCCAAGGCCAGCCAGGGACAGAC
>JAVEES010000350.1 GCA_030840285.1 Pseudonocardiales bacterium | reverse complement strand
CGTGCAAACGGCGAATCAGGCTCTGTTCAGCCGGCTGGGGTGGCAGGCCGTCGGCGAAGTGACCGTTGCTGATCGGGCGCATGTTCTGATGCTGTGGCCCGTCGACCGGATCGCGGCACTCACGCGGGCGACGAAGGCTCAGCTGGGTGGCGTGCTGGCCGGCCTTCAGCTCGGAGGCGAGGGCTTCGTCGGCGATGACGGCGCGCCCGTGCCGGGGACCGACCTGATCGCTGCGTGCGATGCGATCCTGCCCTCGATGGTCGAACGGGACCCCGAGTGGGCCGGCTGGTGCTCGGTTCTCGTCAACGTCAACGACCTCTCGGCAATGGGTGCCCGGCCGGTCGCCCTGCTGGACGCCCTGGCTGCCCGCGACGCCTCGTTCGCCGCGCGGGTTCTTGCCGGGGTGAAGGCAGCGGCCGCCGCCTACGGCGTCCCGGTGATCGGTGGCCACACCCAGTTCGGGGTGCCGGCGGCGTTGTCGATCACCGCGCTGGGCCGCACCGCTCATCCCGTCCCGGGTGGTGGCGGACGGGCCGGTCACGCCCTGCGCCTGACAGCCGATATCTCCGGCGGCTGGCGGCCGGGCTATACCGGTAGGCAGTGGGATTCGACGAGTCACCGCGACCCCTCAGAGCTGCGGGAGCTGCTGTCCTTCGTCCCGCACAACCGCCCCGCCGCCGCCAAGGACGTGTCGATGGCGGGGGTTGCCGGCACGCTGGGCATGCTCGCCGAAGCCAGCGGCTGCGGCGCCGAACTGTCGGTCGCCGACATCGTCAAGCCGCACGGCGCAAGGATGGGCGATTGGCTCACGTGCTTCCCCGGATTCGCGATGCTCACCGCGGACCCGCCGGGCAGGGACGCGGTCATTCCCGCCGCCGCGGTCAGCGCGGTGTGCGGCCGGCTTACTGATCAACCAGGCGTCCGGCTTCGTTGGCCGGACGGAATCGTGACCGATGCGCTGACCGCGTCGGCCACTGGATTGGGGAAGGCATGACATCGACCTTGACGGTGGCCGCGGTCGCCGCGAACTTCGGCCGTGACCTGGACGACGCATTCGCGCGGATCGAGGTCATTCTCGACGAAGCCCGCGAACGCGGCGCTCAGCTGGTGAGCCTGCCCGAGGCAACCCTTGGTGGGTATCTGAGCAATCTCGACGGGGTTTCACGCATCGACCTGCCACCGGCGCTGGACGTGAACGGTGCCGAGGTCCGTCGCCTCGCCGCGCTCGCGGGCGAGCTGGTGGTGACAGCCGGATTGTGCGAGTCCGATGGCAGGAATCGCTACAACACCGCGGTGGCCGTCACCGGCGACGGCGTCCTCGGCGTGCACCGCAAGGTTCATCAGCCGCTCGGCGAGGGCGCGTCCTACGCGGCCGGTTCCGCGTTCGAGGCATTCGACACGCCGGCCGGACGGATCGGGATGATGATCTGCTACGACAAGGCCTTTCCCGAATCGGCCCGTGCCCTGGCCATGGACGGTGCCCAGATCATCTGCTGCATGTCCGCCTGGCCGGCCGCCCGCACCCATGCCGAGCCCAACCTGGCCGATGACCGCTGGACGAAACGCTTCGATCTGTTCGACCAGGCCCGTGCCCTGGAGAACCAGGTGCTGTGGGTGTCGGCGAACCAGTCCGGTCAATTCGGCTCGCTGCGGTTCGTCGCGTCCGCGAAGGTCGTCGGTCCCGGCGGCGATGTGCTGGCCAGCACCGGCGTGGCCGCAGGTGTGGCCTACGCCGAGGTGGACCTCGCGCAGAGCCTGGCAGCGGCCCGCGGCGGGATGTTCCACCTGCGCGACCGACGCCCGGACGCCTACCTGGAAGGAGTCGCGGTCTGATGAGCGAAACCCGCACGATTCCCGTTCTCGTGATCGGCGGCGGTCAGGCCGGCCTGTCGGTCAGCTGGCACCTTAGCCAGCATGACGTCGAGCACCTCGTGGTGGAACGGGAGGAGATCTTCGGGCAGTGGAAGCACGCCCGATGGGACACCTTCTGCCTGGTCACCCCGAACTGGCAGTGCGTGCTGCCTGGTTATGCCTACGACGGCGCCGATCCCGACGGCTTCATGGTCAAGCAGGAGCTGCTCGACTGGCTGGCGCGCTACCCGAGGACGTTCGACCCGCCGGTGTCCGAACGCACGGACGTGACCTCCCTACGACCGCGCGAGGACGGTGACGGCTTCGACGTCCAGACAAGCATCGGGCCCGTGTACGCCGAGCAGGTCGTGGTCGCGACCGGCGGTTACGGCACGCCCGCGATCCCTCGGATGGCTGAACGCATCCCGCCGCGGATCGCTCAGCTGCACTCCTCGCGCTACAAGAATCCCGACGTCCTGGCCGACGGTGCGGTCCTGGTGGTGGGCAGCGGGCAGTCAGGCGCCCAGATCGCCGAAGACCTGCACCTGGCCGGTCGCACCGTGCACCTTGCCGTGGGCGAGGCACCACGGGTCGCGCGCCGGTATCGAGGCCGTGATGTGGTTGCGTGGCTTCAAGACATGGGCCACTACGACAAGCCCGTCAGCGAGCAGCCTCCGGAAGAACGCCACCGCGACCGCACCAACCATTACGTCACCGGCCGGGACGGCGGCCGGGATATCGACCTGCGTGCCTTCGCCGAGCAAGGCATGAGCCTGCACGGCCGGCTGCTCGACGTGACCGGCGAGCATCTGAGCTTCGCCGATGGGCTGGCCGCAGACCTCGACGCCGCGGACGCGGTGTACAACGGCATCAACGCCGCGATCGACAACTACATCCTCGGGCAGGGCATCCAGGCGCCACCGGGCGAGCGCTACACAGCCTCTTGGCACCCCGACCCGGGGCCTTCGACGGTGAGCCTGGCCGACATCTCCACGGTCATCTGGGCGACGGGGTTCAGCACCGACTACCGCTGGCTGCACGCCCCGGTGTTCGACGGCTCCGGTCACCCCCAGCACCGTCGCGGCATCACCGGCGTGCCTGGCCTGTACTTCCTCGGGCTTCCGTGGCTGCACACCTGGGGCTCCGGCCGGTTCGCCGCTGTCGCCCGCGACGCCGAGCACCTCGCTGGCGCAATTATCGATCGGCACTCCCGCACCCAGCGGCCGGACCTGGCCGGCTCCCTGGCATGACCCAAGCGATCCGGATCGCGGCTGCAGCGGCGCATTTCGGCCGGGACGTCGCGCGGTCGGTGGAGCGGATCGGGATGGTGATCTCGGTTGCGCGTAAGGCCTCCGCGGATCTGCTCGTCCTGCCGCACGCAGCCCTCGGCGGCTACCTCGCCGACCTTCGCTCGCCGGACCCCGACTCGCTTCCGCCTGCCATCCTGGCCGATTCGGCGACCATCCGTCAGGTCGCATCCCTGGCTGAGTCGATGATCGTCGTCTTCGGCTACACCGAGAAGAGCGACGGTCTGCGGTGGAACTCGGCGGTGTGCCTGTCCGGTGACGGCATCCTCGGCCGCTACCGCAAGGTGCACCAGACGCCGGGTGAGGCGCTGCGCTACGCGGCCGGTGACGGCAATGCCGCCTTCGACACCCCGTTGGGACGGATGGGGCTGCTGATCGACTACGACAAGACCTTTCCCGAGGCGGCCCGCTCCCTTGCCCTGGATGACGCTCAGATAATTGCCTGCCCCGCGGCGTGGCCGGCCAGCGTGACCCAGCGCGCCGCCCGGATGGCTCGCGATCGGCAATCGCGGCTGTTCGACCTGTATGACCAGGCCCGTGCCGCGGAGAACCAGCTGGTGTGGGTGTCGGCGAACCAGACCGGCAGCTTCGGCGGGTTGCAGTTCCTGGGGCAGTCCAAGGTCGTCGGACCGGGCGGCGATGTACTGGCCCGCACCTGGGCGAAAGCCGGGCTCGCGGTCGCCGAGATCGATGTCGAAGCCGAGATAAAGCGGGCCCGGCTCGTGCTGCATCATGTGACCGAACTGCGTCCGGACACCTATCGCAGCGTGCCGAGGAAGCCGTGACCGACGCTGGGCTGCGAATCGCGCTGCTGACGTACTCGACCAAGCCGCGCGGTGGCGTCGTGCACACCCTCGCACTGGCCGAGGCGCTGGCAGCGGCTGGTCAGTCGGTGGACGTGTGGAGCCTTTCCCGCGGCGGGGACAGCGGATTCTTCCGCCCGGTCGATGAGGCTGTCGGCATCAGGCTGGTGCCGTTTCCGGATCGCGACCACGAGACGGTCGGGCAGCGCATCCTTCGGTCCATCACCACCATGGCGGCGGCGTTCGATCCGTCCGGTTATGACATCGTCCACGCGCAGGACTGCATCTCGGCCAACGCGGTGCCCGAGTGCATCAGGACCATTCACCACCTGGACCGGTTCACGACTCCGGAACTGGCCGCCTGCCATGAACGGGCAATCGTCAACCCGGCTGCGCATATCTGCGTCTCCCGGTCGGTTGCGGCCGAGGTGACGGCGGGCTGGGGGATAGCGCCGACGGTCATCGCCAACGGTGTGGATGCGGCCCGATTCGCGGCGGCGGCCTCCACACAGCCGGACGCGATAGCCGCCCGGCTTCGCTGGCAGCAGCGCCTGGGACCGCAGTTCATCCTGGCGGTGGGTGGCATCGAGCCTCGCAAAGGCACCCTGGACCTGATCGAGGCGACGAGCACCGTGCTCGAGACCCGTCCGGGCATGCCGCTGGTGATCGTCGGTGGCGAGACTCTCTTCGACTACCGCGAGTATCGGGCCCAGGTGGACAAACGCGCCGCGGAGCTGGGCGTGGAACCGATCGTCCTCGGAACCGTGCCCGATGCCGAGCTGCCCTCATTGGTCGCCGCCGCGTCGGTGTTCGCGTTTCCCTCGACCAAGGAAGGTTTCGGGCTCGCGGCAATGGAGGCCCTCGCGGCGGGGGTCCCGCTGGTGACCCGGGACCTGCCGGTGCTTCGTGAGGTGTTCGGCTCGACGGCCGCCTACTTCTCTACTCCGCAACAGTTGGCCGAGCAGCTGGTCGAAGCCCTGACCGAATCGGCACCTAGCTCAGGTACGGCAGCAACCGCGCGCGTCGAGGGTCGCCGCCGCTCGGGGCAGGCGCTGGCCCAGCGACACCGCTGGTCGAGCGCCGCGGATGCTCACCTTGACTTCTACCGGACGGTCCGGTGCGGCGGCCAGCTCCGAGGACCGAATTGATCGGTATCGCTTCAGTTTGGTCAGATCCGGCCGATGGAAAGAGCAGATTGCCGTCAAGAGCCGGAGGTGGGCACGTTGCTGGACCGCTTCGCCGACGCCGCCGTACTGGTCGTCGATGACAACGAGGCAAACGTCGCGTTGGTGCATGCGGTGCTCAGCAGGGCCGGGCTCTCCAGAATCAAGACGGTCACCGACTCAACCCAGGCGATGGCCGGCTTCGAGGAGCTGCGTCCCGATATCGTCCTGCTGGACCTTCACATGCCGGGGATCGACGGCTACACCCTGCTCGATGAGCTGAGGCAGCGCGCCGGCGGCAGCTACCTGCCGGTTCTGGTGCTGACGGCTGACACGACCCGCGAGGCGACGCATCGCGCCCTCGGCCTCGGGGCCCGCGACTTCTTGACCAAGCCGATCGACACCATGGAGCTGATCCTCCGGGTCCGAAATCTGCTCGAGACCCGCGAACTGCACGATCGGCTGCGCCACCACAACCTGGCGCTGCAGGGTGAGCTGGCCGGCTATCAGTGGACTGAGCGGGCTGAGCTTCAGGCTCGCGAGCATCGGCTGGCGCAGGTGCGCCACATCCTTGCCGACGATCTGATGTCCCTGGTGTATCAGCCCATCGTGGACCTCTCGTCGGGCGATGCCGTCGGATTCGAGGCGCTGGCGAGGTTCCCGGTCGAACCCAATCGTGGCCCGGATCGCTGGTTTGCCGATGCGATGGACGTCGGCCTCGGTCCGGAACTGGAGCTGATGGCTGTCAAGCACGCGCTTGCCGTCCAGGACGAACTCCCCGGATCGGCCTTCGTCGCGGTGAACCTGTCACCGGCCACCATCCTGGCCGCCGAGCTGCCGGTACTGCTCGGAAAGGCCGACGGCCCGCGCCTGGTCATCGAGCTGACCGAGCACGTGCCGGTCGAGGACTTCGAGGCGATCGGCAAGGCTCTGGCAATGCTTCGAAGCGAGGGCGTCCGGCTGGCCGTCGATGACACCGGCGCGGGCTATGCCGGCTTCCGTCACCTGTTGGGTCTCAATCCGGACATCATCAAGCTCGACATCTCGCTGACCCGCGGTATCGACGCCGATCCCGCTCGCCGCGCCCTGGCAGCCGCGCTTGTCAAGTTCTCCGACGACACGGGGGCCGAGTTGATCGCCGAAGGCGTGGAGACTGCCTCCGAGCTGTCTACACTCGTCGAACTAGGCATCGACTGGGCCCAGGGATATTTCCTGGCCCGTCCTGCGCCGCTGGACACGCATCTGACAGGTGGAGTTGGTCACGTGGCTCGGACCACCTCGGCGGCGCGGCAACCAAGCATCCAACCAAGCATCCAACGAAGCGTCGTGTCGCACTGATGGATCAATCGACCGCTGCGCCGACAGCCCGGCTCACTCCGTATGCCTTTATCGCCCGCAACGCCACCCCGCTGCTGATCCTGCTGATCATGCTGGGCGTGACGGCCGGCGGGGGACTCGCGGCGCAACACCTGGTCAATGACCAGGAGCGCCGGATGCTCGATCAGCGCACGACCGAACTGTCGGGATTCCTGACGGCAACGGTGGTCGGGATCCGGTCTCCATTGGTGGCGGTCGGCCAGGTGGCGATCTCGCAGCCGAACCAATCCGCCGTGTTGACGAAGGTGGCGGGCACAGCACTGTCACCTGCCAGCACGATCACCGTGCTACGGCAGGCCAACGGGCAGTTCCAGCGAATCGCTGGTGTGAGCGGCAGCAAAGCGGCTCCGGTCGACCTGGCCACTGCACAGCAACAGCTTGCCCTGCGGGCGATGACCGCCACCGATCTGGTCACCAGCGTGGTGGCCGGTCCGAGTGCGCACCTGCTGATCGCAGTGAAACTGGACGCGACGCCAGCGACGGTGGCCATCTGGCAGACGCCGATCCAGCCGACCCGTCCGGCGCCGAGCTCAGCCACCTCGCCCTATCGCGACCTGGACGTCGCGGTCTACGTATCGGCGGTGGCGTCACCGAAGTCGCTGCTGCTGATTTCTGGCCGGCAACCCAGGGCCTCCAGCCATCCGATCGAGCGAGCTATGTCGATCGGCTCTGACAAGTGGTTGCTGCAGACCGCCCCACGGCAGCCATTGGTCGGCTCCTTCGCCTCTGAATCGCCGCTGACGATCACGGCCGCCGGCGTGCTGTTGTCGATTCTTATCGTCACGCTGGTCAGCGTTCTGACGCGCCGCCGTGCGTATGCCTTCAACCTTGTCCAGCAACGGACCAGCACGCTGCAGCAGGCTCAGGCCTCAGCCGAGGAAGCGAACCTCGCCAAGAGCGAGTTCCTGTCGCGCATGAGCCACGAACTGCGCACGCCGCTCAACGCCGTGCTCGGCTTCAGCCAGCTTCTCGAACTGGACGACCTCACTGCCGACCAGAAGGCATCGGTCAGCCAGATCACCAAGGGCGGACGCCATCTGCTCAATCTCATCAACGAGGTTCTCGATATCTCCCACATCGAGGCCGGCAAGCTTTCGCTGTCCCCGGAGGCAGTATTCGTCAGCGAACTGATCGGCGAGACCGTGGATCTGATGCGTCCGCTGGCTCAGGACCGATCCCTGCAGCTACTCGCTCCGGTTACGGGTAGCTGCGAGAAGTACATCTTCACCGACCGTCAACGCCTCAAACAGATCTTGCTGAACCTCATCTCGAACGCCATCAAGTACAACCGGCAGGGTGGCCGGGTCTCGATCCGTTGCGAGGAGGTCACCGGCGGGCGGTTGCGGATCCAGATCACCGACACCGGGCCAGGCATCCACGCAAACCAGCTACCGCTGCTGTTCATACCTTTCGAGCGGCTCGGTGCCGAGCGGACGACAGTGGAAGGCAGCGGGATCGGCCTGGCGCTGTCCCACCGGCTGGCCGAAGCACTGGGCGGCTCCCTCGGCGTGGAGAGCACGCCCGGGCGAGGCAGCACCTTCTGGGTCGAGTTCCCGATCGTGGAAGGGCCGGTGGATCGCTACGAACGCCTTCACGTGCCCGTTGAGGACGTCCAGCCAGCACCGGCCGTGCCGACCCGCGCGAAGGTGCTCTACATCGAGGACAACCTCTCCAACCTCAAACTGGTCGAACGGGTTCTCACCCAGCGGCCGCAGGTGGAGCTGGTCGCCGCGATGCAGGGTCAGCTCGGACTGGAGCTGGCGCGTGAGCACCAGCCCGTCATAGTGCTGCTAGACCTCAACCTCGCCGACCTGCCCGGCGAGGAGGTGCTTCGACGGCTGCAGGACGATCCCAGCACCGCGAATATCCCGGTCGCGATCGTCAGTGCCGATGCCATGCCGCGCAATGCCCAGCGACTGCTCACCGCGGGCGCCGCCGCATACCTGACCAAACCGATAGACGTCCAAGAAATGCTGCACGTCATCGACGACGCGCTGAGCGCCGCGCAGGTGGCGCGGCAGCCGACCGAATAGCCCGGCGGTTTACGGCGTCTCGCGGAGCCTGACCGACAGGCAGGTCACGCAGCCCTCGAGCTTCTCGAACTCCGAGATCTCCACCGGAACCGGCGTGTACCCGAGGTCGTGGACGAGCGCGGCCGAGCGGGGTGCCGCCGCGGAGATCAGCAGCCTGCCCTCGCCCAGATCCACCACGTGGGCGCCCGGCTCCTCCGGCATCGCCAGATACCGCGGGAAGAAGGCGGGATCATCGACGACCGGCGTGTAACCGATGACGGTGCCGTCCGGTAGCGCGGTGACGGCCGACTTCAGGTGCAGCGCCTTGCTCAGCGGGACAGCCGTCACCGAAGCTCCGAGCGGGCTCAGTGCCGCCCGGAGCTGCCGGACGCCCTCGGCGTTGGTGCGCCCGCCGCGGCCGACGTAGAGCTGCGGCCCGATCTTGAGGACGTCGCCGCCATCCAGCGTGCCGGGCAGCTCGATGGCCACCGATCGGTAGCCCAACTCGGCTATCGCCTTCGCGGTTCCGGCGATCTCGTCCCGCCTAGAGTCGGCGCCCGGTGAGGTGAGTACGGCCAGCGAGCCGTACATCACGACCGAATCCTCGACGAAGACGCTGTCCGGGCAATCCGCGGCGGGCGCGACCTCGACGATGTCCCAGCCGGCGTCGGACAGCGCGCCGACGTAGCCCTGCCACTGCCGTTCGGCCAGTGCGAGGTCGACGGGAGTTCGGTCGATGTGGGTCGTGATGCCCCTGTCCAGGATCGGGGCGGGACGTCGGACCAGAGCACGCCGCTGAGCAGTCATCCCGACATCCTGCCCTTACCTGCTTTTGGCGTCGCGGGCCGGGCGTCCCGGCCTCGCCCCCAAAACCGCCCCCGGTGCCGGGGCACGCGGCCCCCCACACGCGGGCGCGCGCG
>JAVEES010000338.1 GCA_030840285.1 Pseudonocardiales bacterium | reverse complement strand
GGACCGGCTGCCGTACGTGACGCTGCTCTTGCGGGTTCGCGGCAACAGCGAGGTGGAGCGCCAAGCCCTGACCCGCCGCCGGCGCATCGACCGGCTGGTGGCCGGCCTGGTGAAGGAGGCGGTTGGCGACGGCGACCTGCGTCCCGATCTGGACCCGGCCCTCACCGCGCGGTTGCTGTTCGGGATGGTGAATTCCCTTACCGAATGGCTCAAACCTGGTAGCAGACACTCGGCTGAGGAGTTGGCTCGGGTGGTGGCCGCGGTAGCCTTCGACGGTCTGAAAGTTCAGCACTAGTTCTCTGTAGCGGCCGTTTCTGTAGTGCCCGCCGTCGGCCGGCCGAATACGCGCCTCAGGAGGCGTCGAGCAGGGCTACTTCGTCAGCGGTCAGATTGAGCTCCACCGCCTGCGCCGAATCACGGATGGTCTCAGGTCGCGACGATCCGGGAATTGGGATCACATGCGGTGACTTCGCCAGCATCCAGGCCAATGAAACCTGCTGCGGGCTCACACCGTGTTCGGCAGCGACGTCCTGGAAAGCCGCATGCGAGGTGCCCAGACCGCCCGCCGCGGTGATGCCACCCAATGGGCTCCAAGGCAGGAACGCGATACCCAGCTGGTCGCACAACTCCAGCTCAGGCTCGCTGCTTCGGAAGGCGGGCGAGAACTGGTTCTGGACGGACACCAGGCGCCCACCGAGAATGTCGTTGGCAAGCCGGATCTGGTCGGGGTTCGCGTTCGAGATGCCGGCCATCCGGATCTTGCCGTCGTCGAGCAGATCCCGGATGGCGCCTACCGAATCGGCATAGGGCACCGAGGGATCCGGGCGATGGAACTGGTAAAGCCCGATGGTGTCGGTGCCCAGCCGCTTCAGCGAGGCTTCGACGGCTTGCTTGAGATAGGCCGGATTGCCGTTGAGGGTCCACGATCCGTCACCCGGCCGTAGATGACCGCCCTTGGTCGCGATGAGGACGGAGGACGTGTCTTCGCCATACGTAGAAAGTGCTTTCGCGATCAGAGACTCGTTGTGGCCGACGTCATCTGCATGCAGGTGATACGCATCAGCGGTGTCGATGAAGCTGATGCCGGCATCGAGTGCCGCGTGGATCGTGCTGATCGAGCGCTGCTCGTCCGGCCTTCCCTCGATGGACATCGGCATCCCACCGAGTCCGATCGCGCTGACCGTTACCTCGCCTAGCTGACGCGTTTTCATCACAAAATCTCCCTAGCAAAAAAGTGACCGCTCTCAGACCGCTCTCAGCCCGGCTTTCAGACCGCTTTGGGCGTCTGGAAGTACCCGCTGGAGCCCCCGATTTGGGCATTTCCAGACGCCCAAAGCGGGTTGGACGGGATGGCGGAACTGCATGATTACAGCCTGCTACCGGATTACCTCCGCTGTCCAACCGTAGGAATCTCTCACACTCAGCGCCTAGCCCTCTCAATGGTGGAGCTTCACGGACTCACTCCGTGCCGATACGTTCCGGCTCAACTCCGATCCCCCCGCTTTGGGCGTCTCGAACGAACCCCGATCCTGCCCTGATCGGTGATTTGGGGACGCCCAAAAGCGAGCGGGGCCGTATAGCCTCCTGCCATGCGGATCGTGGTTCTCGGCGCGGGGTTCGGTGGGCTGGAGCTGACGTCCAGGTTGTCGGCAGAGTTCGGCGACGCGGCTGATGTCGTGCTGATCGACAAGAGCGAGCAGTTCGTATTCGGATTCTCGAAGCTGGAGGTCATGTTCGGACGCGCGCTGCCGGCCGCGGTCCAGCATTCGTACCGAAATCTGGTCAAGCCGGGAGTGAAGTTCGTCCAGGCCACGGTGCAATCGATCGATCCCGTCGCAAAACGGGTCGAGACCGACGCGGGAACCTTCGACGCCGACATTCTGGTGGTCGCGCTCGGCGCCGATCTTCACCCGGACGCCACGCCGGGACTGCTCGAAGGCGGCTATGAGTTCTACACGGTGCCCGGTGCGTTCGCGCTGCGCGAGGTGCTGGCTGGTTTCGGTGGCGGCCGGGTCATCGTGGGTGTCACCTCGACCCCGTTCAAATGCCCTCCGGCGCCGAGTGAGACCGCGCTGCTGATGGATGAATACCTCACCGCGCGCGGCCTCCGGAGCAGCTCACAGATCTCACTCGTCATGCCGTTGGGCGTACCGATCCCGCCGTCGCGCGCAGCCTCGGCGGCGTTGCTTGCTGCCTTTGCCGAGCGCGGGATCGAGTGGCACGCCTCACGGCTGGTCACCTCGCTGGACCCGGGCCGCAAACTCGCAATCTTCAGCGACGGCAGCGAGTTGCCCTATGACCTGTTCCTGGGCGTCCCGGTGCACCGCGCGCCGGCTGTTGTGGAGCAATCCGGCATGACCGTCGATGGGTGGATCCCGGTCGACCGGCTGACCCTCGAGACGGCTTTTCCGGGCGTGTACGCAGTTGGTGACGTCACCAGCGTCGGAACCCCGAAGGCGGGGGTCTTCGCGGAAGGACAAGCGGCCGTCGTGGCCGAGCGGATCAGCGCGATCATTCGAGGAACCGCGGAATCGGAAGAATACGGCGGTCGAGGGTCCTGCTACGTCGAATTCGGTCAGGGCAGAGTCGGACGTGTCGACGTTACCTTTGTGGCTGGCAAGACACCCGACGGCGACTTCGAGGTTCCGTCCCGCGCACTCGCGGCGGACAAGGTCGAGTTCGGCACGAGCCGTATTCAGCGCTGGTTCGATCCTTCTCCCGCTTTGGGCGTCTCGAACTAACCCGATTCAGCCCCAAACAGGTGAATTGGGGACGCCCAAAGCGAGAGGGGGGCTAGGTGGGGAGCAGTTCGGGCTGGGTCGCGGCGCGGACCGCTGCCTCGCTGACTCCCGGCGCACACTCCACCAGCCGAAGGCCCTCGGCGGTGACATCCAGCACCGCGAGATCGGTGATGATGCGGTGGACCACCCGCCGCCCGGTGAGCGGCAAAGAACAGTCGTTCACGATCTTGAAGCCACCATCCCGCGCGCGGTGTTCCATCAGGACGATGACCTTGCGGGCTCCGTGGACGAGATCCATCGCACCGCCCATTCCCTTGATCATCTTGCCCGGGATCGTCCAGTTGGCCAGATCGCCCTGTGCCGATACCTGCATGGCGCCCAGGATTGCCGCGTCGATCTTGCCGGAGCGGATCATGCCGAAGCTCATGCTGGAATCGAAGAAGCTGGCGCCCGCCCGTACGGTTACCGTCTCCTTGCCCGCGTTGATCAGGTCGGCATCCTGCTCACCGGCATAGGGATATGGCCCCGTGCCCAGAATGCCGTTCTCCGATTGCAGGAACAGTTCTGTCGCCGCCGGCACGTGATTGGGCACCAACGTCGGCAGGCCGATACCGAGGTTGACGTAGTCGCCATCTCGCAATTCACGCGCAGCGCGGGCCGCCATCTGATCCCTGGTCAGTGCCATCCTCAGCCTCCTGCGATCTCGGACTCATCGCTGCGAAGCGTCAGCCGTTCGATGCCCTTGTCCGCGGCCTGCTCGGCGCTCAGGGCCACCACCCGATCGATGTAGATGCCAGGCAGTTGCACTGCCTCCGGATCCAACTGCCCGGGCTCGACCAGTTCTTCGACCTCGGCGATCGCAACCGTTGCGGCCATTGCGCAGACCGGGTTGAAGTTGCGGGCTGCCTTGCGGAACAAGAGGTTTCCGTGCCGGTCCCCTTTCCAGGCGCGCACGATCGCGAAGTCGGCCGGTAAGGCTCGCTCGAGCAGAAAGGTCCGTCCGTCCAAGCTGGTGATCGGTTTGGGCGGCGACATCACGGCGATCGAGCCGTCCTCGGCATAACGCCAGGGCAAGCCTCCGTCGGCGACCTGGGTGCCGATGCCGGTCGCGGTGTAGAACGCCGGTATGCCCGCTCCCGCCGCTCGCAATCGCTCGGCCAGGGTGCCTTGCGGGGTCAGTTCGACCTCCAACTCGCCAGCCAGGTATTGCCTCGCGAACTCCTTGTTCTCACCGACGTAGGAGGCGACGATGCGCCGGATCAGCTTGCGTTCCAGAAGCCTTGCCAAACCGATACCGTCGGTTCCGCAATTGTTGGAATAGACCTCAAGCTCGCTGATACCAGCTTCGGCGATGGCGTCGATCAGCACCGCCGGTATCCCGCAGATTCCGAAGCCGCCGGACGCGATGGACGCTCCATCGGGAATGTCCGCGACAGCCGCTGCCGCGGTCGGGACGACCTTGTCCATATCAGATCAGCCTGCCGAGTTGGCCGAGAACCGTTTCCGGAACGGCCTCCGCCGGAATCTCGGCCAGCAGGAACTCGCCGTCCGGCGCAGCGGCGTCCTCCTCAAGCCAGTAGTTCACAGGCACGGTCGTACCGCGAACCATCGAGCCGACAACGGACAGCTCGCCGCTGGTCCGCCTGCCCAGAGTCCAGCGATAGTGATCGGTGACGTTGGTGACCGGCAAGTAGGCCTGCTGGTCAACGAGATCGAGCGTGGCCGAGCCGGACCAGCGCTCGTCCAGCAGCAGCATCGATATCGGCAGTTCCGACAGCCCGCGCAGCCAGTGCGCCACGTACATCGCGGCATTCTCGGCATGGTCGCTGTCGAGGTCGGTAACATCACCGGCGCCACTGAGCACATGCGTCTGAGCGAGCCACAGCAGCGGTGACGGGATCTGCACGATCAGCGGTGTCCGAGTGGTGTGCGCGACCACCTCGGCGAGTTCTCGAGCGGCCAATGCCGGTTTCTCCGCCGCCAGCAAGGTTTTCAGGGCATATCCGATACGGGACCGCGCCGACATCGATGATGCGAGTTGCTCGTCTTCGGCGATCGCGTGCTGGTAGAACGCACCAAGATCCAGCAACGTCGCGTCGGGCCGCAACAAGCCCTGGGCCTGGCCGAGGAACTGCGAATAGGCGATCGGGTCAGACCACGGAATAGGACGCCCCTGCAGGATGATCGCCTGGGCGTACTGCTGATGGTCGATGAGCACGGCGGTGCGCCGCCCTGAGGGTGGCGTGCGGATGATCGTATCGAAATCGGAGGCCATGGTGTCTCCTGGCAAATGAGCGGGATAAGCGGGAAAGGATGAGGTCGCGGCTGCGGCGATGGCGCGCCCGACCGGCTCGGATGAGCCGGCAAGGTATCGCCACCGCCGCGGCCAGCGAGTGGGTCAGGACTTTCGGTGGACGTTCTCGCCGTGCTTGTGCTCGAGTTCGCGTACCCGGGCCTCGAGTTCGGCGACCTTGAGGTCCCTGCGATCGGGAAGCATGATGATCGGCAGCTCCGCGATCGGAGCGGTGACCCGCTTCGGGCCGTCGATGTCGAACACTGTTGCGGTGAGCTCGTCCGCCTTGTCGCCCCACGAGCCGTAGTACAGCAAGTCCTTCGGCGGTTCAGGTGTCACGAACTCCTTGACGAACTCGGCGTAGGGCTTGCCACGTTCGAGGCGGGCACGTCGAGCCTCGGCGCGCAACGCTTTGGTGCCTTCGACGTCCACGAGGTAGGTCTGCGGATCGTAGGCGACCGCGAAGATCTCGCGGGCGACCTTGTCACTGATCCGGTTCAGCTCCCGATCGCGGGCCACCGCGTTCGGGTCTCGTTCGAGAACGTCGCCGTAGCCGCCACCTGCGCCCTGGCTCATCATGTACAGCTCGCCGTCCTTGGCGACGTCGAACTGCAGCCCCATGTGGCTCGTCAGGTACTGGCCGCCCTCGAAGGGCTGCTCGTTCATGACCTTTTCGATCGAGAGGTCGAAGCGACTGGGGTCCTTGCGCAGCACGTCATAGACGTTGATGCCCTTGACCCTGGCCAGCGGGTACGTCCCCGAGCCATAGCCGCCGAACATGCCATAGATGGACGAGAACTTCGCGCCGGACGTGACGGTCATGAAGCCCCACAGCGGAGTGCCTTCGCTGGCCACGATCATCTCGTAGCCCATACCACCGGTCTGCTTGCCGAAACCCATGTTGTCGCGAACCAGCCGCTTGGAAACCAGTTGCATGAAGGGAACTTCTTCCTCCATGACCTCCTGCTCCGCCGTGTCGGCCATCGCGCAGAACAGCGGCGACACCGCATCCTCGCCGTCCACGAAAGGCTTTGCGCCACCGGGCATTCCGTTGAGGTCCGCGCACAGGTTGCCGACCTGGTCGCCGTGTTGCGTGACGCCTCCCCAGAGGAAGGTATTGATCTGGTTGAACCAGGGCGCCAGCACGTTGGAGAACTTCTCCGGGTTCGCGAACTGCAACTTCGCCCAGGACGCCTGCAGCGCCGAGAAGCCGCGGAAGGAGGCTTGCAGCGACTGACCCATCGGGGCGTCGTAGCCCGCATCAGCCCAGGTGTGTTCATCGGAAATGATCTCGATCGGGCTCATGGCCGAGGTGCACCTGGGCAGATCCGGCCACCAGAACGCGAGGATCGCCTGCATGAACATCGACTTCACCGAGCACAACGGCGAGTTGATCGCGCGATTGAGAATCTCGGGGCCGGTGCCGCGAAGATCCACCGTCATCTTCTCGCCCTTGACGGTCACCTTGCAGGCGAACTTGATGAGGATGTTCTCCTTCAGGGTGGAGTCCATGAACTGGTTGAACTGGACGGTACCGTCCGGCAGTTCCTTGATCCGGCGGCGGACCTCCTCCTCGACGTCCTCGACGGTCACCCTGAGCGCGGCGACGAAGGTCTCGACGCCGACCTCGTCGATGAGATTGTTGACGCGTTCCATGATGCGCTGGACCGCACCGATCTTGACCTTCAGATCCGCCAGCTGCAGCTTGGGGTCACGGACCGAATGCTGCAGGAAGGTCAGCAGATCCCGGCGAAGCTCGCCGCGTTCAACGATCTTGAACGGGCTCATCCGCAGGCCGTCGTCGAACGGTGTCTCCGAACCTGAGGGCATGCCACCCGGCTCGCAGGCGCCGTTCTCGCCTTCGTGGATCGTCGCCGCCACCCAGGCGATTATCTCGCCATCACGGATGATCGGCATGATCATCGACTGATCGGTGTTGTGCACGTTGCCGAAGCGGGCGTCGTTGTGGATGAAGCCGTCGCCCGGGTGGATTCCGACGGTCGGCTCATCCTTCCAGTACTTCATGATGTACCGGATCGGGTGGTGCAGGATCGCGGAGAAGGCGATCACGCCATGACAGGACAGATACGTGACGTCACCGGAGGCGGTATAAACCGCTGTCGTGAGATCGCCCCACTTCGCTCCGGGCGCCGCGCCCATCGCCTCGCACATCTCATAGCCCTCGTCCAGCGCGCCGGCCAGCCGCTTGCGGATCCGGTCGATCTGCAAAACGTCGATGCCACCGGCGATGCATTCCTCTTCGAACAAGGACCGCGGCGCGATGTTGTGGGAGCGCATGATCTCCCGGTCAGGACCGAGAAACAGGGTTGTCTCGTCCATGAACTGGTCGACCCACTCCTGCTCCTGAACCGTCAGCTCAGTAGTCGGGGTCTCGTGGACTGCAGTCACTGTGATACTCCTTGGAAGTCGATGCGGCTAGTCGCGCAGGAACCAGACGGCGCCCTGGGGGGTGGGTTCCAGGCGCCAGCCGGGCTCGACGAGGTAGGTGGTGTTCTCGGTGGTGACGATCGCCGGACCGAGGATCTGGTGTTCGGGCTTCAACGCCGATGCGTCAAAGACTGGCGTGCTGATCTTCGTGTCGAAACCGACGAAGTGCACGTCGCGCTGGCTCACCGCGGTCGGCGTGCTGCGCTCGGTGTGATGCTCCAGGGACTCGAACTTCACCACGTCGCCGTCGACGAAAGAAGCCACCCGGATGGTCTGCACCCGGATGCCCGCCTCGGGGGCCTCCGAGCCCTCGCCGTAGCGCTGGCCGTAGATGTCGGAGAAGGTCCGGATCATGTCCAGGACATCTCCGACTCCGTGGATCCGGTTGATGTCGAACACAACCGCGGTGGTGACTAGCTGGTTGCCGTAACGCATGTCCATCTCCAGGCGGTACCGCACGTCCTCGGGGTCGAAGCCCTGGCGTACCAGGTCCTCACGTCCCTTGGCCTCCAGGTCCTCCACGATGGTGTTGAACTCCGCATACCTGTCGTACAAGCCACGCGTGGTCGCGTTGTACATGACGACGTGCGCGCCACGCTCGTGGATATGCAGCTGCTTCATGTTTCCCGCGCCACAAGCGGAGAAGACGGACGCGAACGGCGGCGCGAGGATCTTCTTGATACCGGCTTGATCGGCGATGCCACAGGCGTGCAGCGGGCCATTTCCGCCATAGGCCAGCATGGTGAAGTCCTCGGGCAGGTAACCGCGGACTCGCAGCTCCTTGCCGATGCCGATGGCCATCTGCTCGTCGACGCCACGCTTGATCTCTTTCGCGACCTCGATGACGTCCATGTCGAGCTCGTCGCACAAGGTCTCCTCGATCGCGAAGACCGAGCGCTTGGGGTTGAGCTTGATGAACCCGTTGGCATAGTTGTCCGGATCGAGATAGCCCAGCAACAGATCGGCATCCGTCACCGTGGCCCGCAAGCCGCCCCGGTCATAGCACGCCGGGCCAGGGTCTGATCCGGCCGACTCGGGGCCGAGCTTGACGCCCTTGTGGATACGGTCGAATGAGGCGATGGAACCGCCACCGGCACCGAGGGTGGACAGGTGGACCATCGGCACAGATACCAGCCACCGGTCGATGGTGGGCTGGAAGTCGTAGTGCTTGACGCCGCCCTCGGGGACCAGTCCGATGTCGAAGGACGTGCCGCCCATATCGGTGGAGATCACGTGCCCGATCCCCGTCTCACGTGAGAGGTGTTCAGCCGCCCCGACGCCGGCGATCGGGCCTGAGTGAATGGTCTGCAGCGCGTCCGTGGAGTTCATCTGAGCCATGCCGCCGGAGTTGTGAATGACCAGCATCGGCCGGTCATATCCCGATTCCCGCAGGTTGTTCGCGAGCTGGCTCAGAGCGTGGAACATGATCTCGTGCAGGAAGCCGTCCACGATCGTGGACGTCGCTCGCACGTACTCACCCTTGCGGCCCGAGACCTGATGTCCCAGCAGCACCGGAATGGCGCCGAGCTCATGGGGTGGGTATTCCTCGAGGATGATCTCCTGGATCCGAAGCTCATGCTCGGGATTCTCGGTGGCGTTGGTGAGTGAGACCACCAGCGCCTCCGCCCCGGCATCGACCAGCTCGCGCACCATCTGGCGTACGTCGCGCTCGTGCAGCGGGACGACGACCTTGCCGGCCGAGTTGACCCGTTCCTTCACCGAGCGGATGAGAGACCTGGGAACCAACGGTTCCGGACGCTCGGCAGCAGGCAGGTTCTGCTGCATCGAGGGATCCAGCCCTTCGCCGTAGCCACGGCCGCGGGACAACGGGATGGTGTCCTCGAAACCGTGGGTGACGATGGCAGCGACCTTGGGTCCCTTGCGCTCGATGAGTGCGTTGGTACCGAGGGTGGTCGCATAGCGGACCGAATCCACTGTGGACAGGACCTCCTCGCGGTCCAGCCCCGCCCGGCCGCAGGCCAGATCGAGGGCCTCGTTGAAACCGAGCGCGAGGTTGTGGTGCGTGGTCAGAGCCTTCGCCTCGACGTACTGCTCGTCCCAGACGAAGAAGCAGTCGGTGAAGGTGCCGCCGATGTCGACAGAAATGCGCTTCATGTGATGGTCTCCTTTCTGGCTCAGTGGTTAGTGGGTATCGGCGGCGGCATGCAGGTGCCTGCGGACGTCCTCGCCCGGCCCGTAGGTGATGGCGGTCGAGGGGTCGGTGCCGCGGGCCTGCCATTGGGCGCGCAGGGCATCGATATCCCAGAGCATGTCGACTGTCGGCGGGTGGCCTGGCGGGACGTATTCGGTCTCGATCTGGGTTGCGCAGCCGGGGCAGTAGAACTCGAGGATCCGGCAATAACCTGGATCCGGGGAGAACGTGAACTCGTACTTGTCCGGGTCGATGATGGGCTGATGGATCTCCCGGGGATCGCGGTCATAGACCAGCGTCCCCTCCTTGTAATTGCCGCGCGCGTCGCCAAGGTCGTGGTCGCAGACCCGGCAGACCCACCGTTCGGTGTCCAGGTCGATGAACAGGTACTCGGTCATCGGAACTCGCATGATGATGTGGCCTTTCGTGAACAGGTGATCCGGGGTGGGCGTCGGGTCAGTGGATGTCGGTGAGGATCAGGTCTCCCAGGGCCGTGACGTCAAAGCGCCAGCCGGCCAGGACCCGCGCGGTGAAGAAGGGACCCTCGACGATGGCGGGACCGGGAGCCGTCGCCCCGGGGTCCATCTCCAGAAGGGAATAGACACCCACCTCCTCGACCTGGTCAGCGCTCGAACGCACCTGACGGGTCGATGAGGTGACAGCCGGACGGGGCCACAGCTCGTCGCTCCCGCCCAGCACGGCATGCGGCAGCGGGGCTGTCACAGCGAGCTTGAGGGCGGCATGCTGGCCAGCACCGATGGCCGGGGAATCCCCATAGCTGTAAGGGGTTTCTGAGAGCAGTGAGCCGTCCTGGTCCTCGATGACGATGGTCCATACCAGCGCACAGGTCGCCAGCTCGTGCCCTTCCTGGAACATGTCGCGCTCGGCCCTTTCCAGCAGCGCGTCATGCACGCTGCGGGCTCCATTGGCTGATGCGTCGGGCAAGCCGATCTCATACGTCTGGCCGATATCGGAGAAGCTGATTCCGAACGCCGAGAAGATTGCGGCCAGCTTGGGAATGAGCACTGTCCGGACGCCGTTGAGCCGCGCGGCTCCGCATGCACTCATCGGGCCAGCACCACCGAACGCGGCGACGGTGGTCTCAGCCGGGTTCACGATCGAATCGGCAAACGTGGCGGCCGTTGCCGCGAAGTAGGCAGCCTCCATCTGCAGCAGGGCTTGTTCGAGGCTGATGCCAAGCGGCTCGGCCACGGTAGCGGTGATGACCGACCTGGACCGTTCGGGGTCCAGGGTGAAGCCGCCGTCGAGGTAGGTCTGCGGATCGAGCACGCCGAGCAGCAGGTTGACGTCGGTGATGGTCGCGCTCTTGCCGCCGAAGCCGAAGCAGGCGGGTCCGGGGGCGGCGCCGACGCTTTCCGGGCCGACCGTGATCTTGCCGTCGGTCACGCCGATGATGGAGCTGCCGCCGACCCCGCTGGAGCGCACGTCGCTCATCGGGAACGAGATCGGGACGCCCTTGATCGCGCCACGGCGCTGCACCTCGATCTCGCGGTCCCTGACCGATCCGACGTCGGTCGTCGTGCCGCCCACGTCGATCATCAGCACGTCCTTGAGGCCGTACGCGCTTGCCAGGGCGCGGGTTCCCTCCAGGCCGCCGCGCGGACCGGAGGAATAGGTCTTCAGCGCAACGGATTTGGCCACCCTCGATGAGGCTCCGTCATTGCGGTAGATGAGCAACGGGTTGCGGACCCGGTGTGAACGCAGCCGGTCCTCGGCGTTGTAGAGGAAGCGCTCCATCGTCGGGTGCAGGAAGGCGTTGATCACCCCGGACCAGATCCGTCGCGATCGAACCCGGTCGGCGGCGAAGTCCCACGAGTACAGGATCGGCACCGAGCCGAGCAGGTGCCGTGGGAACTTGCGCAGCAGGATGCTGCGGAGCCGGTGCTCGTCCTGGCCGTCGGCGCCACCCACCGCGACCACGATGCGGGCCGCTCCGTCCGTCGTCAGCTTGTTGACCAGCTGTACGAGTTCGAAGTCGAGGCGTTCGTCATCGGCGTCCAGATCCACGACCGCGACCCGCGAGCCGATGAGGTCCTCGAACAGGGCCGCTTCCTGCTCCGTGGACCGCAACTCCTCGACGACCGCCGGGTCATCGGTCACCAGACCGATCCGCGGACCCTTGCGCTCGACCAAGGCATTGGTGCCCTGCGTAGTGGAGTAGCGGATGTGCTTCGTGCTGTGCAGCAACGCCTCCAGGTCCGGGGTGCCGAAGATGTTCGCGGAGGCCTTGGTCATGCCGTCGAAAAGGCACTTGGACAGGTCGAACGGCGTGGTGAGGGTCTTGGTGTAGGTGAAGTCGGTCCCGTCCCAGACACAGATGTCGGTGAGCGTTCCACCGTTATCGATGTTGATCAGACGTTCCATGAGGTTCCCTTACGCTCGGAGAGGAGATGAGGTGGGTTTGGCGCTGATCGGGCCACCGGCGAGCCCTGAGGAGCACTAGCGAGAGATTCCACTCCTATCGTCATGCGGCGGGGTGTCCCAGATTCGGACAGCGCCAAGTTCGCGCCAAAGCTTCACGCCGCGCTGTTCTCAGCGGATGATCGAGGCACCGGACCCACAGTTGAGAAGGTGTGTACGCCTTGGACCCAGCCGATCGCATGCTGCGAGTGGCGGCTGCGCGCGCCGGTTTTCTCTCGACCGGTGTCACAGAGCGCGAGACCGTGCCGGCTCTCATCGCGGCATCCTGGCGTCGCTCCTATGAAGCTGGTGTGGACGCGGCGAGGCAAGAAGTGCCGTATCACCAGGATCTGGACATGTCCTCCAGGCTGGTTCGCTGCTCGCAGCCGATCATCGAGCGGCTCAGCGAGGAGACCGCGGACATCCCACTGAGCATCGCGCTCACCGATGGCAAGGCCCGCGTGCTGAGCCGGGTCGACACGTCCAGCACCATCGGGATCCTGCTCGACAACGTGTCGTTCGCGCCGGGCTTCGACTACGCCGAAGGCCAGGTCGGCACGAACGGCGTCGGTACCGTCTTCGAGTCGGGACAGCCGATTCACATCGTCGGGCCCGAACACTTTCACGAGCACTTGCAACCGTTCGCGTGCGCGGGTGCGCCGATCAGGGATCCGTGGAGCGGTCGCGTCGAGGGAGTTCTCGACATCAGTTGCCTCACCGAGCACTCCAGCCCGCTGATGCATTCACTGGTGCGCTCAGCAGCGCAGAACATCGAGCGAAACCTGCTGCTGGACCGCAGTCACAGCCAGCAGGCGCTCTTCGAGTCCTTCATGCGGCTCGACTCCCGTTCGAAGTCCGCGGTCATCGCGATGGACGGCAGTGTGGTCATGGCCAACGCGCTGGCCCAGGCGCTGTTCGACGCCGCCGAACAACGAACGATCCAGGAGCACGCGCGGTACCTGATGGTGCGCAGCAACCGAGCGGTCGACCAGATCGAATTGCCCGGCGGCAAGATCGTCCGGCTGCGCGCGATGCGGATCGCGCCGAGCACCGAAGCAGCGGGCATCGTCGTAGAGGTCGCGCTCACCGAGGATGCCCCGGTCACCCTGCCCGCCACGGACGATTACACGCTGGCCGTACAGCATCCCGTCAGGGCCCACCGCGATCGGATGCCGCTGCCCAAGAACGTGCTCGATGTCAGGACGTTGAGCAGCAGCGGGCAGTCGCCGGCCTGGACGCGTGCGTGTGCCGACATCGCGACCGCGCTGGCTGAGCACCAGCCACTGCTGGTGGTGGGTGAAACGGGGGCCGGAAAGTTCAGCCTGGTCGCAGAGATCTACCACGGCGTGCACCACGGCGGGCGCAGCATGCTCTTCGATGCCGCCGACATCAGCCCCGACTCCTACCCCGACGCCGAGCAGGCCCTGGAGAACACCGCGACGCCGACGCTCTACATCTTCCGCAACATCGACGCCCTGTCGACCGATGGCGCCGAACGGCTGAGCGAATTCCTGCTCGCGCTGGCAGATACCGATCGTCCGGCCTACGTCGCGGCGACCCTGTCCGATGCCAAGATCGACTCCGAGCTGCCCTTCCGCG
>JAVEES010000297.1 GCA_030840285.1 Pseudonocardiales bacterium | reverse complement strand
CTGTGACGACAGGAACTGGCTGCGCTGCGTCAACTCGCTTACCGAGATCACCGACGCGAGCGAGGTGCCTTTGATGAGACTGATGAACTCGTTGCCCAGGCTAGGCAGAATCGCCCGTAAGGCGAGGGGCAGCACGATTCGTCGTCGGGTAACCCGCGGGGACATGCCCAGAGCCTGCGCGGCCAGCGTCTGATTGCGGTCGACGGACAGGATGCCGCCGCGAATGATCTCGCCGAAGAAGGCGGACTCATTGATGGTGAAGCCGATGATCGCAGTCGGGACGGGCGCCATCACGATGCCCACCGATGGCAACACGTCGAAGAGAAACAAGAGCTGCAGTAGGAGCGGCGTGCCTCTGATCAGCCAGATGTATCCCGCGGCGAAGGCGCGCAAGGGGAGCAGCGGGGCGATGCGAATCTCGGCGAGAATCGCGCCGAGGACAACCGCGCCGATCAGCGAGGCGCCGGCGATCTCGACGGTCGTGAGCGCTCCGCGCCACAGATAGGACAGGGTCAGGTAGTGCAGATATTCTTGCATCCGGCGGGCCTTTCACAAGGGGTGCCTGGGTTCTGAGATATGCGGTGCGGCCAAGACATCGCCCGGCCGCACCGCATGTGCACTACGGAAGTTCGACGGTTGCCGCCTGGCTGGACGGATCAACTTTCCAATTCGTCATCAGCTTTTTCTCGGTGCCATCGGCCTGCACGGACTTGACGGCGGCGAACGTCGCGGCCTGCAGTTCTTTGCTCGACTTGTTGAAGGCGATGCCGATCTGGGAACGGAACTCAGGGATCGGATCGGTGCCGGCAATCTTGCTCGGGTACTTCGCTACCGTGGCAGCGACCATGCTGATCGGGTCGATGGTTGCATCGCTACGTCCGGTCAGCACTGCCTGGACGCAGCTGAGAAAGTCGGTGTAGGTGTTGATCGCAATGGGCTTCTTTCCGGCCGCCGTGCAGGCATCACTCTGGATCTGCGCGGCCCCGGCCTGCACCGTGCCGGGAAATACCGCTACTGAGTTTCCGCACAGGCCACTGACGGTCGTGATCGACTTGGGGTTTCCATGCGCGACCAGCAAGGATTCCAGGTCATTCTGATAGATGACGAAGTTGACCTGCTTCGCTCGCGGCGGTGATGCGATGAGGTTGGCGACGACCATGTCGATCCGGCCGGCCTGCAGAGATGGCACGAGCGCCTGGAAGTCGGACTTCGCGAACGTGTAGGTGAAACCAGCACACTTGCTGACCGCATCGAGGAAATCGACGTCGAATCCGACGATCTTGCTGGGGTTGTTCGGATCGATCGCCTCATAGCTTGGTTGGGTCGGCGACGTCCCGACGGTGTAGTGCTTTCCTACGACACTGGGATTCGCTTTCTGACCGGCTGCGCAGGCGGCCGAAAGTACGCTGCTGGTGGTGGCGGTATTGGTCGCTGCCTTGCTGGAGGAGCATCCTGCAACCAGCAGGCCCAGGGACAGCACAGCGGCGGATATTCGAACGGTCTTGCTTCGGGGCATGAATTGCGGCATGACGGCTTCCTCTCGAAAAAGACAGGCGTGTGATGGAACGCGGCTGCGGCATCGGAGCCAAAACGGGGTCACCAAAACAGACGGCATTGAGTGGGTAGGCGCAGTGTTGCTGTATTGCTGGCGTGGTATTGCTGGCGTGCGGCGTCTCACGGCCGCGGAGCTGCTAGCTGATAAAGGCTTTCTGGCTACAAAGCAGTAAGGGGGACGTTTTCGCTGGTGAGTTCGGCAACCTCGCTGAGGTGCCGAAGCATGGACGCACCAGCGGCGTCCATGTCCCTTTCTGAAACGGCATCGAGGATTGCCCGGTGTCCCCGGTAGGAGACCTCGCGAGCATTTCGTGTGGCGTGCGACAGACCCCGCACCGGCCGCGTCCATGAGCTGGTGAACGTGATCAAGGACGAGAGCAGCGGGTTTTGTGAGGCCTGCGCGAGCAACAGGTGGAATTCGAGGTCCAGTTGAACGGACTCTTCAACGGTCAAATCCTCGACCGTGTGGCTGAGCACCCCGTCAAGCTCCAGCAGATTCGCAGGCGTCGCCCGGTGTGCGGCCAAGCGTGCGATCTGCGGCTCGATCGTCTGGCGTAGCTCCGCCACGTCGCGCAGCTTTCGCTCCGTGCCTGAGATCTGCCCGTACAGGTCGTGGACGTACTCCGGCGGCGCCAGCACGCACGTTCCGCGACCTGGCCGCCGTTCGATGAGGTTCTTGGCTTCGAGCTCGTGCATCGCTTCGCGCAGCGAGGCCCGCGAGACATGCAGATCCGCGGCCAGTTCGCGCTCGGCGGGAAGGCGATCGCCGGGGTTAAGTTCTCCCACGGTGATAAGGCGTTCGAGGTGGGCGGCGATCTGCACGCTCACCGCGCGCGGGCGGGCAGCGAGCGGGCCGAGAGCAACGGTACGTCCAGTCACTCTGCCCACCCTCCGAACTTGGTCTGACCATCCGACGAATGGAACGTTACGGTCCGCCGAACAACGGCGGAAGGCACTTAACGAGACCGGCGCGAAGGGTTTACGAGGCGGAAACCGATGAAAGCCCCGCTCGGGCCTGGTCTCCGCAGGTTGTATACAAAGCTGGCGCCCGGGGGTCGGACCGCGACGGGTTATCCGCGGCGTCAGCTGAGCAGGAGTTTCAGGCCCACCGTGGTGCCGAAAACGATAACGGCAGCGCGCAGGATCTTGGGCGATAGCTTGCGAGCGACGCTGGCTCCGAGGAAGCCGCCGGCAAGGCTCATGACGGCCATGATGAGCACCGGCAGCCAGCGAACCGGCCCGAAGGCGATGAAGACCAGCGTCGCGAGTGAATTGATCGTCAGCGAAAGGGCATTCTTCAGCCCATTGAGCCGTTGAAGCTCGACGTTGAGCAGCGAGCCGAGGACGGCGAGCAGCATGATGCCGAGCCCGGCGCCGAAATAGGCGCCGTAGATCGAGGCGAGCAGGACGCCGGCTTGCGCGATCAGCCGCGTGCGCGGCACCCCGTCCGTGCTCAGATGTGCCGTGACTCTCGCGGACACCCAGGGCTGGCAGGTGAACAGGAACGTCGCGCCGAGAACGAGCCATGGCACGAGTGCGGTGAAGACCGAGGCCGGCGTTGTTAGGAGCAGCACCGAACCGACGACAGCTCCGATCAGGCTGGCCGCCACGAGTTTGACGACCTGAGCGCGGTCGGAGGCAAGTTCGGCTCGGTAGGCCAGCGCCCCGCCGGCATAGCCGGGCGAGAGCGCAACGGTATTCGTCACGTTGGCTGCGACGCCGGGCAGCCCGGCAGCCAGCAACGCTGGGAACGAGACCAGGGAGCCACCACCGGCGACCGCATTCAAGCAACCGGCGGCCATCCCGGCAACCGCCAGCAGGATCACATGTTGGGGGGTCACCGCCCGACCGCGTACCCCTGGCCGCCCCGCGGGTTGGCCGCTGCCCGCAGGAAGCCGGTCAGTGGATCGGGCCCGACCGCACTCAACCGGCCGAGGCTCCAGCCATCGGTAACCTCGACGACGTGGCCCCGGCGTGCAAGCTCGGCGACGACGCTATCGGGGATGCGGCTTTCCAGGACGAGGCCGCCGGGTTCGGACTTGCGTGGCCAGAACGAGCTCGGAAAGTGCGTGCTGTGCAGCATGGGCGCGTCGATGGCGGCCTGGAGTCCGAGGCCGAAATGGACGTGGGCCAGGAAGAACAGCAACGACCATTGGTCCTGCTGATCCCCGCCGGGAGTCCCAAAGGCCAGATAGGGCCGGCCGTCGCGGGTAGCCATCGAGGGTGTCAGGGTGGTTCGCGGCCGGGTGCCTGGCCGGAGCGAGGACGGCAAGCCGGGCTGCAGCCAGGTCATCTGGGCTCGGGAGCCGAGGCAGAATCCGAGGCCTTCGATGGTCGGCGAGCTCTGTAGCCACCCCCCACTCGGGGTCGCGGAGATCATCAACCCGTTGCGGTCTATGACGTCGAGGTGGCAGGTGTCGCCTCGAGTGCTCCCGTCCACGCTCACGGTGGGCTCGCCGATCCCCGCCGTCCACCCGGGCTCGGACGGGTTCGCGGTCGCCGAGGCCAGCGCGGCCAGCACCGGCGTGCGGCCGCCGGGGGAACCCGGCCGCAGGGCCATCGAAGCGTGCGGCCCGATCAGCGATCGCCGATCCTTGTTGTATACCGGCGACAGCAGGTCCGCGATGGGCACGTCCACCGCGTCGGGGTCGCCGTACCAAGCCTCGCGATCGGCGAAGGCAAGTTTGGCCGATTCGACGACCGTATGGATGTAGTCGGCCGACAGGTGTCCGGCGGCGGTGAGATCGAAGCCAGAAAGCAGTGCCAGTTGTTGCAGGAAGACCGGTCCCTGGCCCCACGGACCGGTCTTGTAGACGGTGTAATCGGAGTAGTCATAGGACAGTGGCTCCTCGATCGGGCACTCCCAGGCCGCGAGGTCAGCGCCCGTCAGTAGCCCTGTGTGCCGCTCACCCGAGCTGTCTCGGAAGGGCTTGCGACAGTGCTCGTCGATGGCCTCGGCAACGAAGCCCTGGTAGAACACCCGGCGGGCTGCTTCGATCTCCGCCTCCCGGCCGGTCACCGCGACGCTCTCGGCCTCGGCGAGCAGTCGGCGCCAGGTTGCTGCCAGTTCCGGATTCCGCATTCGCGAGCCGGGCTCGGGGCGGTGCCCACCAGGTAGCCAGGTCGTCGCGGAGTGGTGCCAGTCGGTGAGGAAGAGTTCGGAGACGGTGTCGATCGTGCCGGCGATGGCGGCCGACACCGGCCAGCCGTGTTCGGCGTAGGAGATCGCCGGTTCGAGCACGTCTCGCAGGCGCCAGCTACCCCACTGCTGAAGGAGCAGCATCCAGGCCGCGAAGGCACCGGGCACCGTTGCGGCAAGGGTGCCGCTGCCCGGAACCATGTCCAAACCAAGCGACTGGAAACGCTCGATATCGGCGGCCTCGGGCGTCACACCCTGCCCGGCGATGACCCGTACCCGCTCGTCGGCGGGGTCCCAGAGCAGGATCGGCACCTCACCACCCGGGCCGTTGAGGTGCGGTTCCACCACGTGCAGCACGAACGCGGCAGCAACCGCTGCGTCCGCCGCGTTGCCACCCCGATCGAGCACGCTCATCCCGACCGACGACGCCAGCCAATGGGTGCTGGCAACCATGCCGAAATCGCCGCTCAGCTCCGGTCGGGTCGTGAAAGGCGTCTGGGTCACCAGGGCTCCATAGCGTCAGGTCAGGGCTAGCTCTAGCGTCTACTGTATCCAAAGGCTGCTCGCGGCCCCACTCTCGGCTGTTGAACCGGGCGGCTCGCGGGCGAAGGTGCGTGGGTTCAGCCGAGGCGAAGGAAGGACGCCCGCGCCGCCAGGACGTGGTGGCGTGCCTCAGACTCGGCGAGCTCCTCGTCGCCCGCCTGAATGGCCTCTATCAAGTCCTGGTGCTCTGTCCACGAATGCGGCGCACGGTTCGCCGCGCTGTGCCGAAAGAGCCATTGGGCTCGCTTCACCATCGGTACCGCCATGCCGATGAGGTAGCTGTTGGCGCTCAGCTGAAATACCTGGGAATGAAATTCGGTGTTCAGTTCGGCCAGCGAATCGAGATTGCCTGCATCGGTGGCCACCCTTGCACGGTCGAGGATCTCGGCAAGCTGGCCGAGCTGTTCCGGGGTAGCCGAGCGCGCTGCCAACCGTGCGCCCAGCGGCTCGAGGGCAAGCCGAACCTCGAAAAGGTTCATCGCTTCAACGGCGGACATGCTCGCCACGAAGGTGCCGCGTCGAGCTGTCACCTCGATGAAGCCCTCAGCGCTGAGGACCCTGATGGCCTCCCGAACAGGGTTGCGCGACACACCCATTTGCTGGGCCAGCCGATCTTCGATCAAGCGCTCACCGGGGGCAAGTTCACCTGAAAGGATCAGCCGGCGCAGCTCCGTCGCGACAACGTCCCGGAGCGGAAGATGGGCGGCTCCAAGGGTGTCCGGTGACGAAGAGTCGCTCATGCCGGCCATTGTATGCAGAGTTAGCCCCACGCCTTCGCCAAACACCCTTGCGTGAGAAGGGCTTCTGCTCAGGCCTGGATGCCGTCCTCACCTGAAGCGCCGTCCCGGCGAGCCCGCGCCCGCCGTTTGCCTTCGTGCATGGCCTGGACGCGGGCGATCGGGACGAGGCGCCCCTCCTCGATGAGTTCGGTGCTCAACTCCTGCGGTGGCGGCATCTCCGTCATCCACGGATTGCTGCCCGACAGCAGGCCAGGCGCGGTGTGCACGGTGAAGTCGGCCGGGCTCACGCGGTCGAGCTGATCCCAGGCCAGCGGATAGGAAACCGGCACACCGGGACGCAGCCGCGGGCTGTAGGCCGCGGCCACCGTTGCACCGCCGGCGCGAGTGGAATCGAGAAAGACCTTTCCGGCTCGGTCATCACGGACGAACGCGGTGGTGGCAACGGTGGGATCCAGCCGCTCGGCCCGTACCGCCAGTGCCCGGGTAGCGGCGGCGACCTCTTCCGTCGTCGCGCCACTGATCGGCACGAAGACGTGAACCCCCTTTGCGCCACTGGTCTTGACCGCTCCTGCCAATCCGGAATCTGCGAGCGCCTGCTGAACCAGTCCGGCTGCCCGGACGGCGAGCTGGAACGCCGTGCCTTCCGGCGGATCGATGTCGAGCACCAGGTGGGTCGGGCTATCGGGTTCATCGATCCGGAACAGGGTCGGGTGATACTCCACGGCACGTTGATTCGCGAACCACAGCAACGTCCGGCGGTCGTTGCACAAAGCGTAGGAGACCTGGCGTTTGGAGGACTCCGCCCACGTTTGGACGGTCGTTACCCATTCCGGCGTGTACTTCGGAACGTTCTTCTGCATAAACGGTGCCTGGCCACGCAGTACACGTATGACAGATAGCGGCCGCTGTGAAAGCTCTGGAATCATCCGGTCGCTGACCGCATCGAGATAGTCCAGCAGGTCTCGCTTGGTGGCACCGGCGCCATCGAACAGCGGCTGGTCGAGGTTTGTCAGCGAGACACCCTCGCGAACTTCGTCCTGGGTCATTGAGCCATTCTGCCGGTCGTCACCGGGCGAGCGACAGCATAATGCCGTACTGACGGATCTTGCGATAAATGGTGGCGCGTGACATGCCTAGCAGCATCGCCGCCGCTGTCGCGTTTCCGCCGTTGTCGATAAGGGCATTCACGATCGCGTCGCGTTCGAGCGCCTCGATCGGCGATAGCACCCGGCGGCTGGCTGAACGGCATTCGGCCGGCAGATCCTCGATCTCGATGATGCCCGTCCGGCGATGCTGGATGACGTAATGCAGGACCCGGCGAAGCTGTGCGACGTTGCCCGGCCAGTTGAGCCGGCAGAGCTGGGCGAGTGCTTTCGGCGAGCAGGTGAGACGATCACCATTGGGCAATTCCGCAAGCAGGTGCCCAACCAACTCGCTCAGATCATCGATGTGGTGGCGAAGTGGTGGGACCTCGACGCTGCGTGGGAAACTCGCCCGCAAATCGCTGGGCGCCCCGGCAGTAATCGTGATGGCAACCCGAGCATGCTCCGCCGGGCTCGCGGCAGCCTCGACCAGCAGAGCGCTGACTGCGGCAGTCTGCTTCTCATCGAGCCGGTCAGTTCTTGCCAGCACGATCATCGCGTCCGGTATCGAAAGCTCGTGTGCCAGTGAGCTGTGCCAGGCATCGAAGTCCTGCTTATCCGGCGCCTCCATGACGCGGAAGTGACCGCCCGGTTTGTGCAGCTGGTGCACGGCCCGCAGCAGCGCCCTCTTGCCGACCCCAGGCTCACCTTCGATGGCAACCCAGTCACCGGCCTGGTAGCACGAATCGACCTGCTGGACGCAGCGCGTCCACGCTGCTCCGTGCCCGACCAGCCCCGGGAGCGTGATGGTCGCGCGGGCACGGGTCGCCGCACCGGAGCGTGGACGCCCGGCTGCCGCGGCGTCGGCCAGCCGGACGCGGAAGACACCGCCCGCAGGTGCCGAATCGATACGCGCTGGCATGAAGCGCAGCCGAGCGGATCGGCCGCTGGGCAACTCGACGGTACGGACCGATTCGCGATCGGCACCACGCATGGCGTCCATCGCGTAGCCGATCAATGCTTGCTGCTCGCCGGCGTCGAGCACCAGACGCAGCTGGTCATTCGTCATGACGACATCGTTGTTCAGTGCGAGGACGGGACCGGCCGACTGCTGGCAGGTGCGCACGTACTCCTGAAAGAGCGCAAGTTCGCGGAGGCCCGTCTGGGCCAGCAGCTCTTCCTCGATCTGCCGCGCGGTTGCCGTCGCCAGCGCCATGAGCATGGCGCCCGGAGCCTGGCTCCAGGCCGTGAGGTCCAGAACGCCCAGGGTCTTGCCGCGCGTCGGGTGCTTGATCGGCACGCCGGCGCAGGCGAATCGGCCAAGCTCCTGCGCGTAGTGCTCACCGCCGTCCACCAGAGTCGCGCGCCCGCTGCTGATGGCTGTTCCGATGCCGTTGGTGCCGGCGAACTGTTCGGCGTAACTGAAGCCGGGCGCCAGGCTTATGTCGTCAAGGTTCTGCGTGATCTCGCTGCCGCAGCCGCGCCTGTCGAGCACCAGACCGGTCTGGTCGGTGAGGATGATGCTGACGGACTCGCCACTGAGCTGCCGGCCGAGTGCGTCCAGGATGGGGGCGGCACTTCGGCACAGCGGCGCTTCGAGATCTGGGTCGCGAACATAGGGAATCCGTAACCGGTCTATTCCGACATTGTTCTCGCGGGATCGCTTCCACGACGCGAGAATCATCCGGCGGACTTGCGGATCGGCCGTGTCGTCACTGGCGAGGAAATGGTCGCGCGCGTCGGCGATGGCCCGGTCGTCGAGCGTCGGCATCTCCTCGGCCACCCGGGGCCTCCTCGTGTCAGCCGCGCGATGGTGTTATCGCCACCTGCCGCTGACTTCGAGTGTACGAGCCCTTTGGCTGAACGGAACTGCCACATTGCAGGCCCGGAGAGCCGGTGTTAGGCCACTGCCTCAGATCGCAGCATGGCGAGCGACTCTTCGGCCAGCTGGTATCTCACCAGCGCGCCGTGGAGACGGTCGCTCGCCGCGCGCACCCAGAGGTCCACGTCGGACTGGCGGGCGTCGTGCAGCGTGATCTCAGCTTCGTAGAGTTCTCGCGCCGTTGACTCGCGTGCTTCGAGCGCTCGTGCGTATTCGTCTGTTTCCCGACCGATGATGGCCATTGCCATCACCCCTTCTCGTTGAGTACCGCTGGTTCCTTGAGACAACAATGCCTCGGCCGGCGGCCTGCGACTGTCTCACTTTGAGAGTGGGCTGCCCGGGTTGCGGTGATGAATTCGTGAGGTACTCGGAGGTACTGGCTGTCGTCCGGTGTCGGAAGTTTCCGCCTTATGCTGGCTTGGTAGCTACCGCAGGCCGGCTGCCCGACGGTTGCTATCGGGACTGCGGCTCTTGGACGACGGTGAGGAGCGGGTGCGCATGAAGGTTGGACTTCATATCCCCGATTTTACTTGGGACAGCGGCCCGTCCGGGCTGCGTGATCGGCTCGCCGAGATAGCCCGGACGGCGGATGACGGCGGCTTCGACCGGATCAGCGTGATGGATCACGTGTGGCAGATCGCGCACATCGGACCGCCGGAGAACGAGATGCTGGAGGCCTACACCGCGCTGGGCTACCTCGCCGGCAAGACCGAGCGGGTGAAGCTGCTGACCGTGGTGACCGCGGTGGTCTATCGCGATCCCGGGTTGCTGGTCAAAGCGGTGACGACCCTGGATGTGCTGTCGGGGGGCCGCGCGATGCTCGGGATCGGCGCCGCCTGGAACGAGGAGGAATCGCGCGGACTCGGCTTGCTCTTTCCGCCTACCGCTGAGCGGTTTGAGCGACTGGAAGAGGCGCTTCAGATCTGTCAACAGATGTGGAGCGAGGATGACGGCCCGTTCGAGGGTAAGCACTACAAGCTCGCCCGTACGTTGAATTCACCGCAGCCCTTGAGCCGGCCGCATCCGCCGATCCTGATCGGAGGTGCCGGCGAGCGCAAGACCCTGCGACTTGTCGCGCGGTATGCCGATGCGTGCAACATCTTCGACTCGCCGGACCTGGCGCACAAGCTGGACGTGCTGCGCGAGCACTGCGAACGTGAGGGACGCGACTACGACTCGATCGAGAAGACCGTGCAGACCCGATTCGACCTCGGCGAACGCGGCGAGCGATCCGAGCAGATCGTCGATCACCTGCGCGAACTCGGTGAGCTCGGCGTGCAGGTCGCCCACGGGACGGTGATCGGCGCGGGCTCGCTGCGTCCGCTGGAGTGGATGGCCGAACGGGTGATTCCCCAGGTCAGCGACTTCTAGGGCCGGCGCTTTCGCCGCTCGGTGATCAACTCGCATTTGATGCTGCTGGGGCGTACCCAAACGCGAGTTGATCTAGCGAAGCTGAGGCTATCTCGCGACTGAGGCACCGGCGAGATCCGCGCTGACTTGGGTCAGGCGCAGGCTGTTGCCAGACGGATCGCGCAGGCCTGCGTCGATCCCGTATGGCCGCTGCTCGGGCTTCTCGACGAACTCCACACCCCTTGCCACGAGCTCCTCGTAGCTGGCCTGGCAGTCGTCAGTGGTGAGGAATACCGTTCCCGCGAACCCCTTGCCCATCAGGTCGCGTACCTGCTCAGTGGTCGCGGCGTCCATCAGCGGCGGGCCAGGAATCGCCATAAGTACCAGCGAAAAGTCGTCCTGCCCCGGCCAGCCGACGGTGAGCCAGCGGAAACCGCCGAGTTCGCGCATCGTCACGTCGAGCCGGATCTCCATGCCCAGCTTCGTCGTGTAGAACTCCAGCGCTGCGTCCTGGTCGTGCACCCAGACCTGGGCATTGGCGATGCGAATCATGAGGTCCTCCTTGAGTCCATGTTTGACAGGCGTAACCATATTCAGCCGGTACCCGCGGAGTCTTCTCGAAATGTGCGGTGTTGTGGCCGCCCGTAGGCGCGCAGCACGCAGGCCGGGACCAGCGCGTAGGTCGCCGCGGGTGGGAAGCTGGCTCGGTAGGCCACCGGCGTCTTGCCGAACATCCGCACGAAGCTGGTGGTGAACGATCCGACGCTCTCCAAGCCGACCGCCATGCAGATATCTGCGACGGTCGTGTCCGTACCGCGAAGCAGGGCGGCGGCGCGCTCCAGGCGGCGCGTCAGCAGGTAGCCGTGCGGTGAGTCGCCGAACGCCCGCCGGAACTCCCGACTGAAGTGAGCTCGGGACAGGCCCGCGGCGCGAGCGAGGTCATCAACGGTGAGCGGTTCGGAATAGCGTGAATCGACCAGATCCTTGGCGCGCTGCAAGTGGCGCGACAGTGGGACTGGTTCCATGCCGGTGATTATGCCGTGACCATCCGACACCGCACGGGGCCTGTTCCCGCGACCATTCCTTGATCAACTCGGGCAGCATCCCATGATCAAGTCGCATTCGGTGTCGCTATAACAGTCGCTATAACAGCATCAGACGTGAGTTGATCACCGAAAATGCGGAGGCGAT
>JAVEES010000264.1 GCA_030840285.1 Pseudonocardiales bacterium | reverse complement strand
CGACCTCGTAGTGAATCGCCAGGATTGCCCGCTGGCTGAAGGAAACCAGGCGGGTGGAGCGGACCCGGATCACCTGCCCGGCAGGTGAGTACCACTCGACCACTCGCCGCAGAATCCCCTTGCGCAGGTCCAGAATCCGCTCGTGGTGCATCAACTGCCCGTAACGCAGGTCGAATGGCTCGTCATCGACCAGCAGCCTGATGAGCTTGCCGTCGGTCACGTTGACGATGGTCTGGCCGGACTCGGGATAGCCGTATCCCGCTTCGGCGTAGGGCAGCGGACGCTGCTCGTAGAAGGAGTTGAGATAGGTCCCCGGCAGTCCCATCGGGTCGCCCTCGTCGAGGTTGCCGCGAGCGCCGATATGCCCGTTGGACAGCGCGAAGACGGACTCGGTCTGCGCGAGCATCTCAAGATCGAGGCCTATCTCTCGAACGTGCCAGGGCTCGACCGGGAAGCGGGCGTCGCGGATCATGAGTCCGCCCCGATCAGTTCGGACAGGTCCTTGACGACCACGTCAGCGCCGTGCGCCCGCAACTGCTCGGCCTGTCCGACCCGGTCGACGCCGACGACGTAGCCGAAGCCGCCCGCTCGCCCGGCCGCGACGCCCGCCAGCGCGTCTTCGAAGACGGCGGCCTGTTCCGGCGGCACACCGGCCAGTTCCGCGCCCGCGAGGAAGCTGTCCGGCTTCGGCTTGCCGGCAAGGTGGCGTTCGGCGAGGGTGACACCGTCGATACGGCCCTCGATGTAGCGGTCCAGACCGGTCCGCTGCAGCACCAGAGCGGTGTTCGCGCTGGAGGACACCACGATCCGGCGCAGCCCGGCCTGCTGGGCCGCCCGTAGGTAACGAACCGAGCCCTCGAAGACCTCCACCCCGTCCCGCTCGATCCGGCGGTTGAGCTCCAGGTTCTTGCGGTTGCCCAGCCCATGAACGGTCTCGGCATCCGTCGGGTCCTGGGGCGAACCCTCCGGCAGCCGGATGCCGCGCGAGGCCAAGAAGTCGCGCACCCCGTCCTCGCGGGGCTTGCCGTCGACGTACTCGTCATAATCGGCGAGCTTGTCGAAGGGACGGAAGCTCTCGCCCTCACGCCGACGCAGGAACTCATCGAAGGTGTGCTTCCACGCAGCCGCGTGCACCGCCGCGGTATTGGTGAGCACACCGTCCAGGTCGAACAGGCAGGCCTTGACAGCATCGGGAAGCCCGAGAGCCATCTGATCCCCTTCCGGTCATCCTTGGCAAGCATCCTCGGCAAGCCTCCTCGGCAAGCACCGTGGTCATCGCCACCCGCCACGCTAGTCCCGGCTCGCCACCCGGGCGCGCCATCGCCCCTAGTTGCCCAGCGGGCTCAGTACCAGCCACACCGCGCCCGCTACGCAGGCAGCGGCCGGCAGCGTCATGATCCAGGCTCCGACGATGTTTCCGGCGACCCCCCAGCGCACCGCGGACAGCCGCCGGGTAGCGCCCACGCCCATGATCGAGGTGCTGATGACGTGCGTCGTCGACACCGGCAGGCCGAGCTGGGAGGTGCCGAGCATCACGATGCTGGCAACGGTCTGAGCAGCGAAGCCGCTCACCGGCGACAGGGCATAGATCCGCCGTCCGACAGTCCGCATGATCCGCCAGCCACCTGAGTAGGTACCCAACGAGATGGCCGCGGCGGCAGCGAGAATGACCCACAGCGGCATGGAGTCATGGCTGGACGCGTGACCGGACACCACCAGCGTCAGGAAGATCACCCCCATGGTCTTCTGGGCATCCTGAGTGCCGTGCCCGAACGCCATCGCCGCCGCGCTGACAACCTGGGCCGAGCGGAATCCCCGGTTTGCACGGTGCACATTGGCGTCGCGGAACAACCACAGCATGGCCAGCATGAACACGTATCCGAGCAGCAGCCCGATCAGTGGCGAAATCACCATCGGCACCACAACCTTCTGCAGGATGCCGTGCCACTTGACGGTCTCCGAGCCGGCCAGCGCGGCACCGACCAATCCGCCGATCAAGGCATGTGAGGACGAGGAGGGCAGCCCCCACCACCAGGTGCCGAGGTTCCACGCGATCGCACCGATCAGGCCGGCCAGCACGATCACCAGACCGCGTCGGCCGCTGGGGGCGCTGATGATGCCCGAGCCGACGGTCGCGGCCACTTTCGTCGAGATCAGCGCACCAACCACGTTGGCCACCGCGGCCATCACCAACGCAACGCGCGGCGTGAGAGCGCGGGTCGAAACGCTGGTAGCGATCGCATTGGCGGAGTCGTGAAAGCCATTGGTGTAGTCGAACGCGAGGGCGACCAGCACGATCACCACAACCAATGCCGTCATCGGCAGCGCCTGTCGAGCAGGGCCGAGACGCTCACGACTCCTTGACCGCAATCGTCTCTACGACGTGGGCGACCCGCTCCAACGCATCGGCGGCATCCTCCAAAAGATCGGCGACCTCGCGCAGTTTCAGCATCGCGAGCATCTCGAACTGGCCGCTGAACAACCGGGAGAGCAGCTTGCGATAGACGCGGTCGGCCTCGTTCTCCAGGCGGTTCACCTCTATCCAGTAGGGCTCGAGGTCTCGCAGCGTCCGCAACCTGGACATCGCCTCACCGGTCTCAACCGCGGCCCGTTGGACCAGGCGGATCTGATCATTGACGGCCTGCGGCAGGGTGCCCACCTCGGTCACCTCGATGAAGTCGGTGGCCTCGTCCAGCTTGTCCACGACGTCGTCCAGCCGAGAGGCGAGCAGGTAGATGTCCTCACGGTCGAACGGCGTGACGAAACTCTGGTTGAGCTGGCGCATGATCCCATGCGTGATGGTGTCACCGGCATGTTCCAGCTCCCGCATGGCCGCGGCGATCTCGCGCTTGTCGGCCAGCGGGTCGAGCAGCCTGGCAATCACGTCGGCCGCGGCGGCAACATTCTGCCCGGATTCGGTGAGCAGGTCATAGAAGGCACTGTCACGTGGTGTGAATCGCAACGTCGTCCCTCAGCTCTCGCGGTGCCGCTGCAGGGCCTCGGCGCGCTCGGTCTGCTCGTCGTCGAGTTTCGTGGTATCCCTCGGTACCGCGAACGGTTCCAGATCGGCCGGTACGCCTTGCTTGATCGCGCGTTCACGGTCGAGTTCGGCATCCAATTCGGCACCGAGCAGCACGGCGATGTTAGAGATCCATAGCCACACCAGGAAGACGATCACTCCGGCGACCGAACCGTAGGTCTTGTTGTAGGAGGCGAAATTGGCCACGTACACCGCGAAGCCGCCGGACGCGATCAGCCAGATCGCCACCGCCAGCGCCGCGCCGGGGCTCAGCCAGCGAAACTTCGGCTGCCGGACGTTCGGGCACGCCCAGTACAGCAGCGCCAGCGTCATCGCCACGATCACCAACAGCACAGGCCATTTCGCGATATTCCAGGCGGTCACCGCCGCCGGGCCGACACCGATCAGGCTGCCGACCTGATCGGCGACCCTGCCGGTCACCAGCACGATGACACCGCTGATCACCAGTAGCACGACGACTGCCAGCGTGACGCCGATGCGGACGGGAACCGTCTTCCAGATGGGACGGCCCTCACCGACGCCGTAGATCGCGTTGGAGGCACGCATGAAGGCGGCGATGTAGCTCGAGGCAGACCAGAGCGCGAGCAGCAGACCTGCGATCGCTGCGATTCCCGCCGTACCTTGCTGGTGTTGCGCATTCTGGACGACCTGGGCGAAGAAGTCACGGACTCCGCCCGGTGCTATCTGGCCGAGATTGTCTTCCAGCGTCTTGGTTGCCGAACCACCGAGCAGCCCGAGGATCGAAACCAGCAGCAGCAGACCGGGAAAGATGGCCAGCACGCCGTAATAGGTGAGGGCCGCCGCCCAGTCGGTGAGGTTGTCCGCCTTGAATCCGGTCAGGGTCCTTCGCAGTGTCGCCTTCCAGGATGCGGCTGGCAGAGCCATGGGGCTGGCGGATCCGGCATTCTCTGGCTTGCCCATCAGCGGGCCTCCTGCTGGTGGATCAGCGGACAGGCTGCGGTGCGATCCGGCGACGCCGGTGGGTTCGCGGCTCGCAAGGGCTTACCGGCAGGTCGGCAGCGGTATCCGCTTCGGCGAAGGCATGTGCGTTCAGCCCGGATTGACGTTACCCGGTGAGCGTGCCGGCGCGATAGCCACGCCAGCGCTCAGCTCACACGCGGGATAGGTCTCAGCTCTCGCGCACGACGCCTCAGCTCTCGCGCACGACGCCACAGCTCTCGCGCACGACGTCCGACGGTGCCTTGTCCGGTCGCAGACCGCGCCACGACGGATGGCGAAGGCGCCCGTCAGGGGTCCATTCGGCAAAGGCAACCTCGCCCACCAGGCGTGGCGTCACCCACCGGGCGTCCCGGCTGTCAGCCCTGGGCAGTTCCTCGGCGAACGGCGAGGTCTTGCGCTCGCTCCTGGTCAGCCGTTGGAGCAGATCGTCCAGTATCGACTGTGTGAAACCGGTTCCGACCGAGCCGACGTAGCGCAGGCCGGCCCGATCGGGGATGCCCAGCAGCAGAGAACCTATCGTCCCGGCGCGGCGTCCTGCTCCCGGACGCCAGCCCGCCACGACCACCTCTTGGGTCCTGATGTTCTTGATCTTGCGCCAGTCCGGCGAACGACGCCCCGGCCGGTACCGGCTCTCCAGACGCTTGGCCAGGATCCCCTCCAGGCCCTGCTCGCGGCTGGCCCTCAGGAGTTCCGCGCCAGAACCCATGAAGTTGCGCGGTGTCTGCCACGAATCGCCGTTGAGATCGAGGGACTCCAGCCGTTTCCGCCGCTGCGTGTAGCTCAGTTCCAGGGTGGGACGCCCGTCCAGGTGCAGCAGATCGAAGATGACGTAGACGACCGGGTCGCTGGCCGCCAGCCGCCGGGCCTCAGCGGGATTCGTGACGTGCATCCTGCGCTGCAACCGCGAGAAGCTCGGCAGCCCGTTGGTTCCGAAGGCGACGATCTCACCGTCGAGAACGGCCTGAGTAGTGCCCAGGCTCTCGGCCAGCGCGCGCAATTCCGGGTAGCTGGCGGTGACGTCCCGATCGTTGCGCGACATGATCCGGGCCCGGCCGCCATCGACGAAGACGATCGCCCGCGCGCCGTCCCACTTCGTCTCAAAGGCCCACTGGGCCTGTTGGGCCGGCGGCGGAAGCTCTGACAGGACGGCAAGCATCGGACTGATCACCTGGGGCGGCGGCACCCAGTCGGGCCGCGCTGGACCGTCCATCCGGTGCATTATCCAGTTCTTTCCCTTGGTGTGGATCAAGGCGAAGCGGCCCTCGACCCGGTGGCCGTGCAGGACGACCTTGACCTCACGGTCGGTCCATTTCTCCAGCTCGTAGTGGCCACTGTCCCAGATACTGACCGAACCACCGCCGTACTCGCCGGCCGGGATCGCACCGGAAAAGTTCGCGTAGTCCAGCGGGTGGTCCTCAGTGTGCACGGCGAGGTGGTTGTCCGCGGGATCCGGGGGCAGGCCCTTCGGTACCGCCCAGGACACCAGAACACCGTTCCTTTCAAGGCGAAAGTCCCAGTGCAGTGCTCGAGCGTGATGCTCTTGGACAACAAACGTGTCGTCGTTGCCGGACGGCGCGACAGCCTCGGCAGGCACCGGTTCCGGCGTGCGCCGGGGATCTCGCTTGCGCCGGTATTCGGTCAAGCGATCCGTCATCGCTCAGGACGCTCCAAGGCCAGGTGCCGGCCGCTTCTCCACCCGATCAGCCAGCCGGCTCAAGGTCTCGACGTTTCGCGCCTTGAGTCCCCAGCGCAGTAACCGGTTGTCCAGCCAGCGACCGGGGCCGGCGCTGGGCGCCTCGCGCAGGATGACGGTGCTCTGCGACTCCGCCTTCGGCTGCACCTCGATCTCGATGATCGCCTCACCAAGCGGCCAGCCGCGTGCTCGCAACACCAGTCGCCGGCTCGGCTCGAACTCGACCGACTCCGTGTAATCAGCCACCACGGCGGGCCAGCTGCCGACCTGATGATGGATCCTCGTCCCGGGCTCGGGCCAGTTGGAGTCCACATCCCGGATGTGCGTCGCGCCGACCACCCAGCCGACATAGGCCCAGCCGTCCGCGAGTTCGGCGAAGACTCTGGCCGGCGTGGCTGAGACGTCTCGACTGACTCCCGACAGTTCAGGGCGCTTGACCTTCATATGCCAGCTCCGCCTTCGTGGACCGATCCGCTTCGGCTGCCGGTTGAGCCGTACTCGACCCTATTCGCCCCGCTCGATCAGGGCAATCGGACGCGACAGCGGCTGGCCTGACCGGTTGCCGGGTCACGGATGCAGAACTACCTTGATGCACCCGTCCTGCTTCTTCTGGAACATCTCGTAGGCGCTAGCGGCATCGGTCAGTGGAAGGTGATGCGTGGCGAGCCGCTGCGTCCCGAGCGGGTCGCTGGGATCTTGTACCAGCGGCAGGATCTCATCGGTCCACCGCCGCACATGTGCTTGGCCCATCCGGACTTGAACGCCACGATCGAACATTTCCATCATCGGCATCGGGTCGATCTCACCGCCGTAGACGCCGATGACCGACACCGTCCCGCCACGGCGAACGCCTTTGACAGCGGCATGAAGCGCGCCCAGCCGATCCAGTGCCAGCCGGTCGGTTACCTTGCGGCCCACCGCATCGGGAAGCAGTCCGGTCAGCTTCTGCGCCGCCGCCACCGCGCGGCTACCGTGCGCCTCCATGCCCACGGCGTCCACCACGGCGTCCGGTCCGCGACCATCGACCCGATCGATCAGTTCGGCGGCCAGGTCGTCGCGACCCGTCAAGTCGATGGTCTCGACCCCGAACTCCTCGGCCAGCGCAAGCCTCTCGGGAACCAGATCAACGCCGATAACCCTGCCTGCACCGAGGTGTCTTGCCACCCGGGTGGCGAACTGGCCGACCGGTCCAAGACCCAGAACCGCTATCGTGGCGCCCGGGGCAATGTCGGCGTACTTCACCGCCTGCCAGGCTGTGGGCAGGATGTCGGACAGGTACAGGTACTGCTCGTCGGGGGTGCCGTCCGGGATCAGGATCGGCCCGAACTGTGCCTGCGGTACCCGCAGGTACTCCGCCTGCCCGCCAGGCACCGAGCCGTAGAGCGAGGTGTAACCGAACAGGCTGGCGCCCTTGCCGTGCTCGCGAAGCTGGGTGGTCTCGCACTGGGCGAACAGACCACGAGCGCACATCCAGCATGATCCGCACGAGATGTTGAACGGCACGACGACCCGATCGCCGGCCTTGATGTGCGATACCGCCGAGCCTGTTTCTTCGACGATGCCCATCGCCTCGTGCCCGAGGATATCGCCGGGCGAAAGGTAGGGCCCGAGAACGCTGTAGAGGTGCAGGTCCGATCCGCAGATCGCGGTCGAGGTCACCTTGATGATCGCGTCCGTCGGTTCCTGCAGAACCGGGTCGGCGACTTCCTCGACTCGAACGTCCTGATTTCCTTGCCAGGTCAGTGCTTTCATCGCTTCCTCCCGGGGGGTGTCGCATCAGCACGCAAGCGGCGGCGAGCGAGATGGCGGCTGGAGGCTGAGCCGGAAGCGGCCTCAGTTAATCACGGCAGGGCGAGGTACGGTCGGGCGATGGACGCCACCACGGCACCGACCGGCAGCCGATCGAGCGATCGTGCGGGCCGTCGCGATGACACTCCCGACGCAGTGGTTATCGGCGCTGGACACAACGGTCTGGTCGCCGCCAACCTGCTCGCCGATGCCGGCTGGGACGTGCTGGTCTGCGAAGCCACGGCCCACGTGGGAGGAGCGGTCCGCTCGGCCGAGGCCATCATGCCGGGCTACGTCAGCGACCTGTTCAGCGCGTTCTACCCGCTGTCGATCGCCTCGCCCATCCTCAATTCCCTGGACCTTCAGCCGCACGGGCTGCACTGGACCCATTCCCCGACAGTGCTGGCTCATGTCTTTCCCGACGACCGCTGCGCGGTGCTGTCCCGCGATGTGGAGCAGACCGCCGAATCGGTATCGGCCTTCGCGCCCGGCGACGGTGCGGCCTGGCGCAAGCTGAGCCAGGACTGGGAAGTTATCCGCGAGCCGCTTATCCAGGCCCTGTTCAGCCCGCTGCCCGCACTGCTTCCGGTTCAGCGGCTGCTTCGAAAGCTGGGCGTCCCGGGAGCACTGCGCCTTGCCAGGATGGCTGCCCAGCCGGTGCGCAGGATGGGTGAGGAACTCTTCGACGGTGCGGGCGCGCCGATGTTGCTGGCCGGCAACGCACTGCACTCCGACCTCCCCCCAGAAGGCGCCGGCAGCGCGCTCTACGGCTGGCTGCTGGCGATGGTCGGCCAGAGCTACGGCTTTCCCGTCCCGGTCGGCGGCGCGGGGCGGCTGGCCGAGGCGCTGGCCAGCCGATTCATAGCGGCGGGCGGAGAGATCCGGCTGAACAGCGCGGTAACCGAAGTAGAGCTCCAGGGCAACATTGCCCGCGCGGTTCGACTCGCCGGCGGCGAGCGGATCCGGGCTCGCCGGGCGATCCTCGCCGATGTCGCCGCGCCGATCCTTTTCACGCAGCTGGTGGGCCCTGAGCACCTGCCGGCGCGATTCGTGTCCGACCTCGAGAACTTCCAGTGGGACATGCCGACGCTGAAGGTCAACTGGGCGCTGTCGCAGAAGATCCCGTGGACCGCGCCCGGTGCCGTCGGCGCCGGCACGGTGCACCTCGGAGTCGACCTTGACGGCCTCACCCAATACGCCGCGGAACTCGCCATGCGGCGGGCGCCGAATCAGCCGTTCATGCTGCTGGGCCAGATGACGACCGCGGATCCGAGCCGGTCACCGCAGGGCACCGAATCCGCGTGGTCCTACACGCACCTGCCGTCGGCCACCCCGATCACCGCTGAGATGGTCGAGGCGCATGTCGAACGGATGGAGCGGACCATCGAGCGGCACGCCCCCGGCTTCGGCGAATTGGTGTCTGGCCGCCTCGTCCAATCCCCCGCCGCGCTAGAGCAGGAGAATCCGTCACTGGTGCACGGTTCCGTCAACGGCGGGACGGCCCAACTTCATCAGCAGCTGGTGTTCCGGCCCGTCCCGGGTCTCGGTGGGGCCAGCACACCGATCGACCGCCTCTACCTCGCCGGGGCTTCGGCGCACCCAGGAGGCGGCGTACACGGCGGCCCCGGTTCCAACGCGGCACGGGCCGCGTTGCGGCGCGACGCGACGCTCGGCTCGGGGCGACGGCTGGCGATCAGGGCCGTGATGAAGCGGCTGTATTCCGACTCGCCCTGACCGAGCCCGCAGCAACGACATCTGAACGACACTCAGGGCTCACCTGTTTCGAATCCCTCGAGCGGCATACTGTTGCCAGCGGCCGGACAGGCGGCGGGACGAGCGCTTTGGGGGTGGCCTCGTGATTCGACTGCGCGCAAAGCAGGGGGCGCCCTCCCCATCAGGAGGCGTACTCGTCACGCTGGGCTGTTTCACCTGCGTTCTCGGCCTGATCGTGGCGGTATCGGTACGGGTGATCACGGGCTACTCCCCCGGCATCTTCGGCATCCATCCAGCACGCAAGGCCGCTGCCGCCGCCCCTTCGACATCGACGGATACCGCGCCACCGCTGGCCGAACGAACGTTCCCCCCGGCCCCCTCGTTCGGCCCGACGCCATCGGGAACACGGCTGCCGACATCGCATTCCACGACACGGGTATCGCCCGGGGTCACGTCCACACGGCCTGCCTGGATCGTCGAGGCACCGACACCGGACTCGGCCAGCGGCAATGCCGCTTCGACGACCGGAGTGCCGCTCAGCAATCCGGTACCACCCACCACCGGTCCGAGTGCCACCCCGACGCCAACGCCTACCCCCACTGCCGTCTCGCCCGCGCCGGTCGCCGATGACAGCCGGATCAACAATCCGTCAGCGGACGTGCTGGTGGACTCGGTGCAGTTCGGGACGTCCTCGCAGAGCCACCTGACCGTGACGATCAGCGGTTTGCGCCCACCCGACCCGAGTGTCGTGCCCAGCTACACCTTCATGGATTGGGGAGACGGGGGTGCGAGGTCATTGACCTATCCGGCTGACACCGCGGCTGCGGTGCCCACCGCCGGATATACGGTCTCGCACACCTATTCCCAGGACGGCACCTACGTCATCACCTGGGGATTCGCCTCGGATCACGATCGGACGTGGTCGCATTCGGTCACGCTTGCCGACCCCTCCGGGATCGATCCCGGCCCGATCCGGTTGAGCCAGGACTTCGAGGGCGGTGTCGCGCACTTCGTCGCCGACGGCCCTGAGGTGGAATGGGCGCACTGGCTGCTCGACTACGGCGACGGCAGCGCGGTGTCGGGAGCAGGCCGGTCCAGCTTCACCGATGACGCGACCGCGCACCCTTACGACGACCAGCCGCACCGAGCCGTCTTGACCGCGATCGGATCCGATGGGCAACTCGCGACCGCCGCCGTCACCGTTCCTTGATCGGCCGAGAACTGTCCTCAGAAGCGATTCGGGTTGCGGATCACGTACTTGCGAAACGGAACGCCGATACCCCCGCAGACCTCGCCGCCGCGACGCCTGGGGTGCAGCAACTCCGTAGCACCGGAGCCATGGACGTCCGTGGCGAAGCCGTCGGCGATCACAAAAGATTCACCGCATCGGCCACAGCGGGCCTGGCTCGGCTCTGATTCGCCGTGCCGACGGGCCGGGTCGTTCATCGATACCTCCGAGGACTGTGCGGGACGGCAATTTTCGGCGCCACGGCCTAGCCCGCCTGCCTCCTCATCGGCCGCACGAGCCGGAACCTGAGAGGCCGCCGACCAGCCAGAACGCTCAGGAGGGTTTAAGCTTTAGTGACTGCGACCCCGAGACAGCGGTGTCACGCAGCCACCATGGTCGAGGATCGACCGGCTCGAGGTACCGATGACCGCCTTATCACCGCAGTGGCCCAGCGCTTCCGGGGCCAGCTTCGGAGACAGCGACCGAGGACATGAGTACTGGGCTTCCCTGCATTCAGACAGCTATGCCGATGTAGTCGAGCGTTTGCTTGAGGACTACCACGATCGGCTCAGCCTGCACGAGATCACCGCCGTGGTCGCGGGCTGCCGCCGAGACCTTGCCGGAGCGCCGAAAGGGGCACTCGCCGAGTTGATCGAGCGCCTCGCCCGGCAGCGGATTTCGGAGCTGTTGTGAGCTTCGTACCGAGCGACTGACGCACTGCGGCGCCTCCGCGGCCCGCCCAGGTCACGAACCGAATACGAGGCGCCGTGATCTCTTCGTTTCTCGGCGCCGATCGCCTACGGTCTTGAGATAGCGCGGGCGGCGCCATCACCGGGGGGAGTGTGCCGCCCGCGCTTTGTCGTCGAAATTCGGATGGCGAGATGACCGTTCGACTCGCACGGGCGGGCAGCGCGAAGAGGTTTTGCAGGGCACACTGGATGAGGACGTGGCGAGGATTGCCTTCCCCCGGGGCAACGAGCCCCGCCACGTCCCTTATTTCTTTCGACTCACGCGTGCGGGTCTGCAATGCCGCGTGCCATTCTGGGCACGTGCAGACCCTCTACGAGCGCGTGGGCGGCGCCGACGGCTTGCTCCGCCTGGCCAGCGCGTGGCATGCCAGAGTGATGGCTGATGACGTGGTCAGCCATGCCTTCAGTCACGGATTCCATCCCGAGCACACCGAGCGGCTCGCGGCCTACTGGGCAGAGGCGCTCGGCGGCCCGAGCACGTATTCAGACTCCTACGGTGACGAGACGTCAGTGGTGCGGATGCACAGTGGCAACGGCGCGCACGAGGACATGGACCGTCGAGCGATCGCCTGTTTCGATCAGGCGCTCGCGGACGTCGGGATCGCCGGCG
>JAVEES010000229.1 GCA_030840285.1 Pseudonocardiales bacterium | reverse complement strand
TGCGCTGGGGCGTCATGCATGAAGGCATCGACCTCGCCGGCCCCCTTGGGTCACCCATCGTCGCGGTCGGTGACGGGGTCGTGGTCGAAGCCGGTCCGAGCGAGGGATTCGGACACTGGATCGTCATCCAGCACAGCAATGGCGACCTCTCGATCTACGGCCACATGTACACCGTGCTGGTGAGTGTGGGTGAGCACGTCACGGCAGGTGAACACATCGCCGATATCGGCTCGGATGGCCAGTCGACGGGCCCTCACCTGCACTTCGGCGTGAAGCGCGGCGGGATGTCCGGGCCGTATATCGATCCGGTGCCGTGGCTCAAGGCACGAGGCATCGATGTGGGACCGTATAACCCGAACGCCTAGCTGCCGCCGAGACCGGCGCGGTACTGAGCGCAGCGGTCACAGCGAGGAGTAGCACCGATGGTCAGCACCGCGACGCCTCCACGGCGCCCGATGCGGGCACCTGCCCTCCCCGAAGGCATCATCGCCCAGGGCCGGACGGCGATCGCGCTGCGCTGGGTGCTCTCCCGCGCGCTCGCGCTGTCGATGATGTCCTTCCTGCACGAGGGCGATATCACCGGCGACGTCCAGTACTACGGTCGGAGCCTGCACCAGCTGTTCTCCGGCGGTGCGTTGCGCGACACCCTGCAGGAGTACCCGCTACCGGTCTTGGGCCTGCTGCTGCCCCAGTTCCTGCTCGGGTTCTTGAACCAGGCGGCGTTCATCCTGCTGTTCGCGCTGTCGATGCTCGTCGTCGATGCGGTGTTCACCGCCCTGCTCTGGCGCGGTGACGGGCGCCAGCGTGGGGATGCGACCAATGTCTGGCTGTGGTTCGTGCCGGCGATCGGACCGCTGGCCTACTTCCGCTTCGACCTGGTCCCGGCGGTGCTGGCCGGTGGCGCGGTGCTCGCCGCGATCAGGCGTCCGGCGGTGGCTGGGGCGCTGACGGCGATCGGGGCCGGTCTCAAGCTGTGGCCCGCCGTGATGATGCCGACCTTCCTGATCCGCCGGGGTGATCGCAAGGCGGTGTTGCTGGGGTTCGGGGCCACCGGTCTGGCACTGGCACTCATCTCGCTCGTCATCGGCGGCTTTCAGAGGCTGGTAGCGCCGCTGCAATGGCAGTCCGCGCGCGGGCTGCAGATCGAGTCGGTGATCGGCACACCGCTGATGGCTGCTCGAATGTTCGACCACCACCGCTGGACGCTGGCGATCTCGCGGTACAAGGCCTGGGAGATCTACGGCCCGGGCGTGTCTGCGACCGTGAAGTTGTCGACGATCGCGACGGTGCTGGGCGGCCTCCTGCTGATCGTGCTCTGGTGGCGTGCGCACAAGCTGGCGGCCGCCTCGGCCGAGACGCTGGGCTGGGTATTCCTCAGCACGGCCCTGATCGTCACCATCACGAACAAGACCCTGAGTCCGCAATACCTGCTGTGGCTCGGCGGGCCGATTGCCGCGCTCGCGGTGCGCTCGCCTGGCAATCCGGCGGTACGGCGCTTCGCCAGAGTCCTGCTCATCACAGCCATCGCGACCCAACTCGTCTACCCGATCGGTTATCAGCAGATCACCGGCAAGAGCGCCCAGATGCCGGTGTGGACCTCGGTGTTGATCGCGCGGAATCTGCTGTTGCTCTACCTGACCTGGCTGGCGGTCCGGCAGGTGTGGATCCAGACCCGGGTGCCGGTGGATAGCTCGCCCGCCCGGGCGGAACCGAACCTGTGAGAGCTGCCAGGATCACCCAGTTCGCGACGGCCGCCGGCCCCCAACGGGCAGGTGCGGGTCGAAGCGGGTGGGGCGCAGACCTGCTGCTCGTCGCGGCTGCGGTGATCGCTGCGACGTGCAGCTTCTCCACAACCTCCGCGCCTTACAACATGGCAGCGATCGCGCTCGGCGCTCCGCTGGTGTGGTTCGCCGTGGTCCGCCTCGGCGTCGGCGCGCCGAGGCCAGGGGCGATCGGGCTGGCGCTGCTGATCACGCTCGTCCCGCAATGGCTTCGCCCGCCGTCGCCGAACGTGCACCAGACGGCTTTCTACCCATGGTCGGTGGCGCTCGGCATCGCCGCCGTGGTGCTGGTGTTGCTGTCGCTGTGGTCTGCCGCGGCCCGGGTGCGTCCTGGCCTGCTGTTCGCGGCGCTGGCCGCGATGGTCGTCGCCATCATCATCACGGTGCCCGGCGGCACGCATCCGATGATCGACGTGTGGGACATCTTCCAGCAGAGCGCCGCCGTCGTGTTCCACGGCGTGAACCCGTACGAGATCACCTCCTTCGACGTGCCCGCAAAGCAGACCGCGAACTGCTTCAACTACCTCCCGGCCAGCTTCCTGGTCAGTTGGATCGGCTGGATCTCCGGTGGCGACGTCCGCTACGCCGAAGCAGCGGTGCTGCTAGCGGGGTGGCTGGCACTGGGCGGGCTGCTACTGCGTCGTGCACAGAGCGAACGCATCCGTCTGCAGGCGCTGACGATGGTGCTCGTTGCGATGACGCTCGCCGGATCGCTGCGGGTCGCCCAGCAGGCATGGAACGAGAGCCTGATCCTCGGCTTCCTGCTGCTCGGCGCGGCGTTGCTGCTGACCCGCTATGCGGGGTGGGCCTGGGTCGGCTTCGCACTCGCCCTGGCGACGAAACAGCACGTCGCGCTGCTTCTGCCGTTGTTCGCCGCGTGGCCGGGGATCGGCTGGCGGCGTGCCGGCTACTCCGCACTCGGTGGACTCGCGATCTGCGCGCCGTGGGTGGTCTGGAACTTCGACCGGTTCAAGACCTGCACCGTCGACTTCTTCCTCACCATCCCCGCGCGCCAGGACTCGATCTCGCTGTGGCGCTTTCTGCCGCACGGCCTCCAGAACATCGCGGTATTGGCAGGTTTGCTCATCGGGTATTTGCTCGCGTTGCGCTACCTGCCGCGCACGGTCGGCGGGCTGCTCATCGGCTGCGGGCTGGTGTTGATGGGGTTTGACCTTTCGAACAAGCAGACATTCGAGAACCAGTGGTGGCTGTGCGCCGAGCTGATCGTCTGTGGGCTCGCCGTCCGAGTCATCGAGACGGCAGCCAAGCCCGAGGTGGCCGACGCTGTCGACCGGCCGGCAGCAACCCGCTGACGATCGGCGCGTGGCGTCGAGCCGTCCAAGCCGCTAGCCGTTAAGCGTTCAGCCGTTGAGGGGTCAGCGTGCTCAGAGCTTTTGCAGCGGCGCGAATCGCAGCACCAGCCATTTAGGTCCGAGCGTGCCGAAGTCGACCTCGGCCTGCGCCTTCTCCGCGCTCCCTCGCATCGCGACGACGGTGCCCATGCCGAACGTGTCGTGCGTGACGCGATCACCGACCTGCAGGCTCGGTACCGGACGCGCCGGCTTCTTGGAGCCGAAGGATGGCGTCGATGACCGGGCCGGCGCCCGCGACGTCTGCAGCCGGTAACCGTGGTCGGAGTACTGGCCCGACGAGCGCTCGGCGGCGTCGGGGTAACCGATGAATGGTTCGCGATTCACCGCACCGGACCACTGGACCAATTCCATCGGCACCTCGTCGAGGAAGCGGGACGGCGGGGCGTACTGCGGACTCCCCCAGGACGATCTCGCGAGCGCTCGGCTCAAGTACAGGCGCCGCTTCGCCCGGGTGATCCCGACGTAGGCAAGGCGGCGCTCCTCGGCCATCTCGGTTGGATCGGCGAAGGTCCGCTGGTGCGGGAAGATGCCGTCCTCCATGCCGCTGAGGAAGACCACCGGGAATTCCAGCCCCTTGGCGGTGTGCAGCGTCATCAGCGTGACGACACCGCCGGACTGGTCCGGAATCGAGTCCGCGTCGGCAACGAGCGAGACATGCTCGAGGAAGGCGTCGAGGTCCGCGGGAGCCTGCACGCCATCGTCCCCGAGTGCGACTTGCGCGCGCTGTTCCTCGAATTCAGCCGCGACGCTGACCAGTTCGCGAAGGTTGTCGACGCGGCCTTCGTCCTGCGGGTCGTGGCTGGCTTCAAGCTCGGCGAGATACCCGGTTCTGGTCAGCACCTCTTCGATGATGTTGCTCGGCGATCCGTGCTCGGGACTGGCTGCGATGACCCTGAGTTCACCGAGCAGCTTGACGAATTCAGCGATCGCATTGGCCGATCGCGCTGCCAGCCCGGGGATCAGGTCTGCCCGGATTAGGGCCTCTGCGAAGGGGATCTGCTCCCGGTCGGCGTAGGTCTCGACGAACAGTTCGGCCCGGTCGCCGATACCGCGGCGCGGGGTGTTGAGGATGCGTCGCACGCTCACCAGGTCCAGTGGGTTGGCGATGACGCGCAGGTACGCCAGGATGTCGCGGACCTCTTTGCGCTCGTAGAACCGCACACCGCCGACGACCTTGTAGGGAAGTCCGAGGCGGATGAAGATGTCTTCGAAGACTCGCGACTGAGCGTTCGTCCGGTAGAACACCGCAACGTCGGATGGCTTGGTCTCTCCGGCGTCGGTGAGTGCATCGATCTGCTCCGCGACCCAGCGAGCCTCGTCATGCTCGTTCTCGGCGACGAAACCCTCGATCTGCGGACCGGCGCCGGCCTCTGACCACAGGCTTTTCGGTCGACGATCAGGGTTGCGCGCGATGACGGCGTTCGCCGCGGTGAGGATCGTCTGGGTCGAGCGGTAGTTCTGCTCGAGAAGGATGGTGGTGGCATCCGGGTAGTCGCGCTCGAACTCGTCGATGTTGCGGATCGTCGCGCCGCGGAAGGCGTAGATCGACTGATCGGCGTCACCCACCACGCACAGCTCGGCGGCCGGGATATCCAGTTCGGGCATCGCCTTGCAGAGTTCGGCGACCAGCACGTACTGGGCGTGGTTGGTGTCCTGGTACTCATCGACCAGGACGTGCCTGAAACGCCGGCGGTAGTGCTCGGCAACGTCGGGATGGGTCTGCAGCAGCCGGACGGTCGTCATGATCAGGTCGTCGAAGTCCGCCGCCTGGGCCTCGGTCAGCCGGCGTTGATAGCGCTCGTAGACCTCGGCGACGACCTTCTCGTGTGCATTGCTGGCCTGTTCGCTGAATTCGGCCGGCCCGATCAGCTCGTTCTTGAGATTCGAGATCTGCACCGAGATACCCCGTGGCTGATAGCGCTTGGGATCCAGGCTGAGTTCGCGGATCACCAGCGTGATCAGCCGGCGAGCGTCATCGGCGTCATAGATCGAAAAGGAGGACTTCATGCCGAGCTGCTTGGCCTGGGCTCGCAGGATCCGCACACACATCGAGTGGAAGGTGGACACCCACATGGCGTTCGCGCGAGGGCCGATCAGCTCGGCCACCCGCTGCTTCATCTCGCCCGCGGCCTTGTTCGTGAACGTGATCGCCAGGATGTCACCCGGCTTTGCCCGTCCGGTCGCGAGCAGGTAACCGATCCGCTGGGTGAGCACGCGCGTCTTGCCGGAGCCCGCGCCCGCGACGATCAGCAGTGGCCGGTCGCGGTGCACCACGGCGGCCCGCTGTTGCGGGTTGAGGCCGGCGAGCAGCGCGTCCGGATCGAGTTTGGGCCGAGCCGGGCGCGGTGATTCGTCCGGACGCGGTGCGGTCTGGACGTCGAACAAGCTCAGCGCGGCAGGGGGAACAGCATCAGAAGTCATCTCCGCTCAAGGGTACTTGCGGGCTCCGACAGAACGCCCGGCCGCCTGTTTTTCCATGATCAACTCGCGTTAGGCGCTGCTATAGCGACAACGGATGGCCGCCACGCACCCCACTGTCGGTGATCAACTCGCGTTTGCTGCTGCTATCGCGACACCAGACGCGACTTGATCAACGGGTGGAGAGGTTGCCGAGGTCAGGGAGATCGTGACTTGATCAACGGGTGGAGAGGTTGCCGAGGTCAGGGAGATCGCGACTTGATCAACGGGCGGGGCGCTGCGACCGCGACATTTGACGTGACTTAATCAACGGGCCGGGAGGTTGCCGAGGTCGGGGAGGTTGCCGGGATCCAGCAGATCGTGCGACCATCTAAGTGTGCAGACCACTAGCCACGAGTTTTTTTATGGGTACCGCAGCGCGGCACCCATCGTGACCGGTTGATCTGAACGCAACCGCCAACGCCCTGGGCCCGCAAGAGCCTGGGGCGTTTCGTGCGTCTGGGGCTCCTCGCGTGGCTCGACTCACGGGCACGACCGAGCACCATCCGAGAGGAACCATCGTGACCAGCACCGCCGATCCGCAGGCCGCGGACCAGACCATCGAGGACGCGTCCGCAGACAGCATCCAGACGGTCGGCACCCTGCGCGGACAGATCGACGCCCTCGATACCGCCATCGCCCGCCTGGTGACCGAGCGCGCGCAGCTGTCGCGCCGCATCCAGACCGCCCGCATGAACGCCGGTGGCACTCGCATCGAACTCGGTCGCGAGCGAGCCATCCTCGATCACTACCGCAGTGCGCTGGGTACCGATGGTGCCGCCGTCGGCGAGGCCGTACTCCGTGCCTGCCGCGGAGCCCGCTAACCGCTGCCCCATCCCCACCCGCCCCTGCCCCACCCGCTTTGGGAGTCCCGAAATCCCATATCGGGCCCGGATCCGGGTATTTCCAGACGCCCAAAGGACAGTTCAGGCCGGTGGGAGGGTTCAGGCCGGTGGGAGGTTCAGGCCAGGTCAGGCAGGTCAGGCAGGTCAGGCAGGTCAGGCCGGCTCAGACTAGGCGGCGGTCGGCCGCCCACCGGGTCAGTTGGTGCCGCGAGGACAGCTGCAACTTCCGGAGCACGTTGGAGGCATGGGTCTCCACTGTCTTGATCGAGATGAACAGCTCGGCGCCGATCTCGCGGTAGGAGTACCCGCGAGCGAGCAGTCGCAGCACTTCTTGTTCGCGCGGGGTTAGCTGGTCAAGCTCCGGATCCACCGACGGGCTCGGGCCAGCATCAGAATCGCGGAACGCATCCAGCACGAAGCCCGCCAGCCGCGGCGAGAATACGACGTCACCGTCGGCCACCCGTCGAATCGCGTCGGTTAGATCCGCTCCCGAAATCGTCTTCGTGACGTAGCCCCGCGCGCCGGAGCGGATAACCGCGATGACGTCCTCGCCGGCATCCGATACCGACAGCGCCAGGAACCGGGTCTCGGACAGCTCGGGCAGCACAGCGCCGACCACCGCCGGTCCACCGCCATCTGGCAGGTGTACGTCGAGCAGGACGACTGACGGCTTGGTGTGCCGGATCGTGGCGATCGCCTCGGCTACCGTGGCGGCCTCCCCGACGATGTCGACGGCGTCCCCGATTTCAGCACGGACGCCGGCTCGGAACATCGCATGGTCATCGACGAGGACGACCCTCGGCCGTACCGCAGGAGTCTCCGGGGTGCTCATCACAGCTCCATTCGCAGTGCTACCTCAGTGCCCTGGTCGGGCGTGGACTTTATCGTGGCGGTCCCGCGATGCCGTTCCAACCGGCCGATGATCGATCCGCGGACACCCTGCCGGTCGGGCTCGATCAGGCTCGGATCGAACCCCGCACCGCGGTCCCGGACGAACACCGACACCTCATCGTCGCTGATCTCGGCATACACCGACACCGTGGTCACGCCCGCGTGCTTGCCGGCGTTGACCATCGCCTCCCGGGTCGCGGCGAGGACCGCATCCAGCCGGGTATCGATAGCACCGTCACCGACGATCACGACCTCGATCGTGATGGCATAGGTGTCCTCGACCTCGGCGGCCGCCGCTCGCAGCGCCGCCCCGAACTGGCCATTGGTGACTCCCGCGCCGTAAAGCTTGGTTCGGAGCTCGCGCTCCTGGCTTCGGGCCAGCCGGCTGACCTCGCGCGGCGAGTTGGCGTTGCGCTGGATCAGGGCCAGCGTCTGCAGAACCGAATCATGCAGATGCGCGGCGATATCGGCCCGTTCCTCGACCCGGATCCGCTCGCGCCGCTCCGAGGACAGCTCCGCGACGAGCTTGAACCACCAGGGCCCGGTGATCAGCGCGATTCCCGCGAGCGTCACCAACATCGCGGCGAGCACCACGCCGACGGCCGATATCCCGGCCCTGGCCAGGACGAAGGCGCCACCGGCCAGCACCAGCGTGATACCGGCGACCAGTCTCAGCGCGCCCGTCCGGTCGAACGTGCCGCCCATCAGCGACGCGCGCGACAGGCGGCGCCACCGTTCGCGTTCGGTTTCGGTTGCTTGCCGCCAGAGCAGCAGACCACCGAACAGCGCGAACACGGACGGCACGAACCACCAACCCAGCGGCAGCGTCCGGGCGTTGACCAGCAGCACGATCGCGCCGGCGCACAGCGCGACAACGTATTCGACGGCGGCACGCCGCGGGTTCTCCTTCTCCTGCGGCGAGGTGGGCAGCACGATCCAGAATGCGCCGTACAGCAGCACGCCCATGCCCCCGGCGAACATCAAGACGAAGAAGGCGGCCCGGACGAACCAGCGGGGCACTGCCAGGTAATCGGCGAGCGACACGGCGACGCCACCCAGCATCCGGCCTCGCACCGCCCGGTACAGGCGGGGCGCCGCGAGGGTGACTGGATTGCCAGGGTTCGGGCCGGTAGCGGTCGTCATCGTGCCTCCATCATGGCCGGTCCGCCCCCGGCCAGGCATCAGGAGCCACCCCGAGTCTCGCGAGGGCCGGTAATCAGGGACGGCTCCGGGTGGACCCCGATACCGTTTGTGGCACCACGACCGCAGGCTGAATGGCATGACGACGACTATGAACGACCCAAGCCCCGCCGGCGGCATCCCCCGCCCGATCCGCTCGCTGCGCCGGAGCCAGACGGACCGGATGATCACCGGTGTGTCCGGCGGTCTCGGCGAGTACTTCGGCGTGGACCCGGTCATCTTCCGGGTGTTCTTCGCCGTGCTGTCCTTCTTCGGCGGCGTCGGCCTGCTGGTCTACCTAGCCTGCTGGTTGCTAATGCCCGAGCCGGACGTCGAGGTGTCCAACCTCGACAAGGTGATCGGGCAGCTGCGGGTGCGCCGGGTGCCGCC
>JAVEES010000207.1 GCA_030840285.1 Pseudonocardiales bacterium | reverse complement strand
TTCCAGACGCCCAAAGCGGGGTCGGTTAGAGGTCGGGGGTTGGGGCGCGGCGGCTGACCAGGGTGCTGCCGGCGCTTGCCACCACAACCATGGCGATCGCGACGGTGGTCGGCAGTGACAAGGCCTGATGGAGCACCAGGACGCCGGCCAGCGCCGCCACGGCAGGCTCCAGGCTCATCAAGAGGCCGAACGCCGCGGTGGACAGCCGTCGCAGCGCCGTGAGTTCGAGCGAGTACGGGATCACCGACGACAGCAGTGCCACGGCCAGGCCACCGGCGAGGATGTGCGGTTCGAGCAAGGCATGTCCGCCCTCGATGGTGCCGGCCGGGATCAACAACAACCCGCCGATCAACAGCGCGGTGGCCAGGCCATCGAGGCCCGAATACGCCTGGCCGACTCGCTTTGACATCACGATGTACCCGGCCCAGAAGGCGCCGGCCAGCAGCGCGAACAGGATGCCGGTGACGTTCAGCCCACCGCTCGCCGAATGCTCACCGCCGCCCAGCCCGAGAATGGCTACCCCTCCGCCGGCCAGCACGACCCAGACAACGTCGATCCATCGTCGCGAGCCCAGGACCGCAACCGTCAGCGGCCCGATGAACTCGATGGTGACCGCCGCACCGAGGGGCAGCCGGTCGAGAGCCTCGTAGAAGCTCCAGTTCATGCCGGCCAACATGAGCCCGAAGCCGATCGCGGCGCGCCAGTCCGAGGCGCTGCGACCGCGCACCCGCGGACGCACCAGCACCAGCAGCACGGCGGCACCGAACGCGAGCCGCATGAACACCACGCCGGCCGGGCCGGCCTGGTCGAAAAGCTTGTTGGCGAAGGCGGAGCCGAACTGGACCGACATGACGCCGCCCAGCACCAGCACCTGCGCCGGGGTCCGAATGCGCGGGGCGGTTGCGGTGCTGGTCACCGCAACATCATCCCAGCCGGCCGGCTAGCGCCTCGATGCGGTGCTTGGCGGGATCAAACCCGGCCGCGGGTGATCAACACTGGAAGATCAACTCTCGTCTGTGGTCGTCACAGCAGCATCAGACGTGAGTTGATCAACGCTCGGCGGGCGCTGACTTAGTCTTGGCTCATGACGATCCAGTTCGATCAACTCGCCGGGGCGGCCCTCGTCAAGGCCCGCCCGTGGGACGTGATCGGCGCGGCCCTCGGGGCGCCGATGATCGTCTGGGGGCTGCTCGGGTGGTTCTCGACAGTGGGTGACAGCGCCGGTGGCGTCCCCGGCTTCTTCAGCGGAACGGGGGCCGCCGGTATCGCGCTCGTGCTGGCCGCCAGCGCGTCCTCGCTGAACCAGATACTTGCCGGACGACCGCATGACAGCAGTGCACCGCCGATTTCGGTGTTCCTTGCCGCCGCGGGCGTGATCCTCGTGCTCGGCGGGATGCTCGCCAAACCGCAGAACATCACCATCTCGGCGGGTGCGGTGGCCGGGCTGCTCACCGCACTCAGCCAGGTCGCCAGCCTGACCATCGGCTGGGTGAAGGGCAGCGGCAAGGCGGTCAAGGCCTCCCGGGTTGCCGCCCTGCGGGCCCAGCAGGAAGCCGCAGACCGGGCGGCAGCGGGTCCTCGCGGTGCGGGCATCCCGCCATACGGGCAGGCGATGCCTGCCATGCCGGGCATGCCGCAGTCAGGCTTCGGCGGCCGGCCGGGCTCGTATCCGGGACAGCAGTACCCGCCGAGCTCTTACCCGCCGAGCTCTTACCCGCCAACCCCGTACCAGCCAAGCCCGTATCCGCCGAACTCGTACCCGGCTGCGCAGTACCCACAACAGCAGTACCCACAACACCAGTACCCGCAACAGCCCTATCCGCCGAGCTCGTACCCACAACAGCAGTTTCAGCAACAGCCGTATCCCCCACAGCAGTACCCGCCGAGCGCTTAGCCCCAACAGAGAACTGTCCAACAGATAACTGCCCAGCAGACAACTGCCCAGCAGACAACTGCCAGACAACTACCCGCCGGGCCCGCAGCCGCTGAACCGATTGCTGTGAGCTGACGGCGGTTCGGCGCGCCTGGCAGGCAACCGCGATGCGCCTTGCGAGCCTGGGACGGTGACAACGGCGCAGGAGTACCCCGCGGGCTGGTTGACCCAGTTCCGCCGCGGCGTCGTCGCCGGATTCGTCCTGCTCGCGGTCGCGGTGCTGCTGACAGCCGTACCGACGTTCCTGGCCTGGCTGGCACCCGGAACGGACTCGACCTCAGCAGGCTCCGCACTCAAGGCCGCCGTGCTGATCGCGGTGTCGGGCAACCACGGCGGACTCGTCCTGGACGGGACGGCGGTCACCCTCAGCCCCATGCTGATCACGCTGATGTTGGGGTGGCTTGCGGCCAATCACGCCCGGCGGCTGGACTCCACCACGGGCTTCGCCGGCCTGGTGGTCGGTTACACGCTGATTACCGCGATCGCCGCGTCCTGGGCGCAGCTCGGCTCGACCCGCCTGCCGTTCGGACGCAGTGTGCTGGCCGCGTTCCTCTTCGCGCTGGTGGTCGGCGGGGCTGCCAGATTCGGGCCCACCGTCTGGGCCGGGTTGCCGGCACGCTGGTGCCTGGTGGCTCGAGCGGCCGCCGCCGCATGCGCGGTGTACCTGCTCGCAGGAGCTTTGCTCGCCGCCGCGGCGCTGGCCGGTCATTTCTCCCAAGCCGGTGACCTGCAGAACAGGCTGATGGGCGGTGCGGCCGGGCTGCCGATCGCTCTGCTGGGGATTGCCGCAACTCCGAACGCCACGCTGTCCGGGGTCGGCTACCTCACCGGGGTCGGCTTCCACCTCGGCGGTCTCACCCACATCTCGCCGTTTTCGGTACAACGGGGCACGTTGCCCGCGTTTCCGCTACTCGCGGCGGTGCCGAGCGGCGCTCCCGGATGGATCGGCGTGACCGCGGCGATCCTGACGGCCCTCGCTGCCGGCTGGGTCGTCCACCGAATCCTGCGGACGAACCGAGAAAGCGCGCAACCCGCAGCGGCTGGTGTGCTCGACTCCGCGCTGACCGCGGCAATGGCCGGCAGCTGCCTCGGCCTGCTGGGCATGCTCGCCGCCGGCAGTATGGGAACCCGCGCCTTGCGCCAGGTCGGTGTGACGGGCTGGCTGGTCGCCCTAGCGGCGTTCGCCATCCTCAGCGCTTCTTCGCTGTTCTGGCTCGGGGTGACTCTGCTGCGCGCCCGGCGCGGCGCTGATGGCCACGCGCTGGCGTTGCCGTTCGCACGGAAGGTCGGCGAGGCGGCGGCACAGGACGAGCCGGTCGAGTCCGAGACGGCCGGTCGGCGGCTGCGCAGCACCGGGTAGATTTCTGGGCGTGCCCGTCCGGCTTGTCGTCCTCGCATCAGGCTCTGGAACCACCCTGCAGGCGGTGCTCGACGCGGTCGCCGATCCGGAATTTCCCGCCGAGGTGGTGGCGGCGGGCAGCGATCGTCCGGGTTGCCAGGCGATGAAGCGCGCCGCGGACGCCGGCATCGAGACCGTCGAACTGGCGCTGGCCGACTTCCCGGATCGATCGAGCTGGGACAGGGCGCTGGCAGACGCCGTCGATTCGTACAAGCCTGACCTCGTGGTGCTCGCGGGGTTCATGCGGGTGCTGTCGGCCGAGACGGTCGAGCGATTCGACATGATCAACACCCATCCCTCGTTGCTGCCCTCCTTTCCCGGCGCGCACGCGGTCGCGGACGCTCTCGCACACGGTGTGCGGGTGACCGGCGTGACCGTGCACCGCGTGGACAGTGGACTGGATTCCGGGCCGATCCTGGCCCAGGTCGCCGTCCCGGTGCTGCCCGAAGACACCGAAGACAGCCTGCGCGCCCGAATCCAGGAGGCTGAAAAGCCTCTGTTCATCGACACAA
>JAVEES010000164.1 GCA_030840285.1 Pseudonocardiales bacterium | reverse complement strand
CGCCCTGCACGATCGCATAGTTATTGAACATGCCACCCGAGGATGCGCAGACACCCATCGCGATGACCCAACGCGGCTCTGCCATCTGGTCGTAGATCTGCCGTAGCACCGGCGCCATCTTCTGGCTGACGCGTCCCGCGACGATCATGAGGTCGGCCTGGCGGGGCGAGGCACGGAAAACCTCCATGCCGAACCGGCCGAGGTCGTACCGGGCGGCGCCGGTCGTTCGCCAGATCTATGACCAGATGGCCGAGCCGCGCTGGGTCATCGCGATGGGGGTCTGCGCCTCCTCCGGCGGCATGTTCAACAACTACGCCATCGTTCAGGGCGTGGACCACATCGTCCCGGTGGACATGTACCTGCCCGGCTGCCCGCCGCGGCCCGAGATGCTGATCGACGCCATCCTCAAGCTGCACCACAAGATCTCCAACGAGCCACTGGGCCCCAAGCGCGCCGAGAAGCTGGCCGGCCAGAAGGTCGAACTGGTTCCGTCCAGCCAGAAGTTCGGCAAGGTGTGGCACCCCGCTGAGGATGCGGAGGCCGCCAGATGACGCGACCAGAAGATCGCGAGACCGAGCTGGCGCGCATCGAAGGAGCGCTGCCGGTCGATCAGGAGCGTCCCGGCATGTTCGGGGTCACCGGTCCCGGCGACACCTCCGGGTTCTCCGGACTCAAGCGCCAGCCCTGGGTCGAGCTGCCCGCGGCGCGGCCCTACGGGGGCTACTTCGACGAGGTTGTCGACGCTCTGGCCGAGGCCTACCCGGGCTTCGACGAGGCACTGATCAAGGTGGTCGTCGACCGAGGCGAGCTGACGCTGCATATCAAGCGGGAGCATCTGCTGGCGGTGGCGAGCGCGCTTCGTGACGACCAGGCGCTGCGCTTCGAGCTGCTGTCGTCGGTCTCCGGGGTGGACTACCTCGCCCGCGAGGGAGCGGACGGTACCCGGCTGCACTCGGTGTATCACCTGACGTCGATGACCTACCGCCGCCGGATCCGGCTCGAGGTCGCGGTGACCGACGCCGATCCGCACATCCCGTCCGTCGTGGCGATCTACCCGACCGCCGACTGGCAGGAACGCGAAGTCTGGGACATGTTCGGAATCGTCTACGACGGGCATCCGGCGCTGACCCGGATCCTGATGCCGGACGACTGGGACGGCCACCCGCAGCGCAAGGACTACGCCCTGGGCGGGGTGGACGTGGAGTACAAGGACGGCGCGAGCATTCCGCCGCCGGATGAAAGGCGGGTCTACCGATGACCTCTTCTGGATACTCGCCGTCGAGGGAGACCACGTCCGGCCGGGTGTACAACGTCTCCGGTGGTGACTGGGACTCGGTGTTCGGCTCCGACCCGCTGCACGAGGAGCGGCTCGTGGTCAACATGGGCCCGCAGCACCCATCGACGCACGGGGTACTGCGACTCGTCCTCGAACTCGAGGGTGAGACCGTCACCGATGCCCGGCTCGTCGTTGGTTACCTGCACACCGGCATCGAGAAGAACCTCGAATTCCGGACCTGGACGCAGGGCTCGACGTTCGTGACGCGCTGCGACTACCTGGCGCCGCTGTTCAACGAGACGGTCTACAGCATGGGTGTCGAGAAGTTGCTCGGCATCGTGGTGCCCGAGCGCGCCGAACTGATCCGGGTCATGATGATGGAGATCAACCGGATTTCCTCGCACTGGGTGTGGCTTGCCACCGGCGGTATGGAACTCGGCGCGTTGACGGCGATGACGAACGGCTTCCGGGCCCGCGAGCGTTGCCTGGACATCCTGGAACTGATCACCGGCCTGCGGATGAACCACGCCTATGTCAGGGTGGGCGGCCTCGCGCAGGATCTGCCGGTCAACGCCGTGCCCAAGATCCGCGAGTGGATCCGCGAGATGGACAAAGAGATAACCGGAGTCGACAAGCTGCTGCGCGGCCAGCCGATCTGGATCAACCGCCTCAAGGGCGTCGGCTGGATCGGTGTCGAAGGCTGCCTCGCGCTGGGACTGACCGGTCCGATGTTGCGCGCCGCCGGGCTGCCCTGGGACATGCGCAAGACCGAGCCCTACCTCGGCTATGAGAACTACGACTTCGATGTGCCCACCGACGACGGCGGTGACTGCTGGAGCCGCTTCGTCGTCAAGGTCGCCGAGATGCGCGAGAGCCTGCGGATCATCGAGCAGGTACTCACCCGCATCGAGCAAACGCCGGGACCGGTGGTCGTGGACGATCCGAAGATCGCGTGGCCCGCTCAGCTCTCGATCGGATCCGACGGTATGGGCAACTCGCCCGCCTACGTGAACAAGATCATGAACACCTCGATGGAATCGCTGATCCATCACTTCAAGCTCGTCACCGAGGGTTTCCGGGTACCCGCCGGCCAGGTGTACACCGCGGTCGAGGGACCGCGTGGCGAGCTTGGCGCGCACGTGGTGTCCGACGGCGGCACCCGCCCGTACCGGGTTCACCTGCGCGAGCCTTCCTTCATCAACCTGCAGGCCACCGCGACGCTCTCGATCGGCGGCATGATCGCCGACGTGATCGCCTCGGTCGCCTCGCTCGATCCTGTGATGGGTGGGTGTGACCGCTAGATGGCGAACACTCGAATGACGTTGATCGACATCGAGCGTCCCGGCAACCCGGACGTGTTCGCGGCCGAGGTGCGCACCGCGGCCGAGCAGATCATCGCCCGTTACCCGGCCGGTCAATCGCGCTCGGCTCTGTTGCCGATGCTGCATCTCGTCCAGTCCGAACAGGGCTACGTATCGGCGGACGGGATCGCGTTCTGCGCGGACGTCCTGGACATCACCAAGGCCCAGGTGGCCGCGGTCGCGACGTTCTACACGATGTACAAGCGCAAGCCGACCGGTGAGTACCTCGTCAGCGTCTGCACCAACACCCTGTGCGGTTTGCTCGGTGGAGATGAGATCTACCGGACGCTGTCCGAGCTGCTCGGTGTCGGAATGAACGAGACGACGGCTGACGGCACCATCACCCTCGAGCACGCCGAATGCCTGGCGGCCTGTGACTACGCCCCCGTCGTCACCGTCAACTACGAGTTCTTCGACAACCAGAGCGCCGAATCAGCCGTCGGCCTGGTCACCGAGCTGAAGGACGGCCGGCGACCACTGCCCACCCGGGGAGCCCCGCTCTGCAGCTTCAAAGAGATCTCGCGGCAGATCGCGGGTTTCGTCGACGACCGTCCGGAAGCCGCCACCGCGACGGCAACCGGAGCGCAGACCGAGGCAGGGGTGAAGCTGGCTCAGCAGCGCCACGACCAGGCGCCTGGTTACCCCGTCGAGCACGAGAAGAAGCCCGCGAGCGAGGCTCATGCCGAGCAGGTAGCCGCCGACAACACGGGCGCGGCGGAACCGACGAGCGCGCATGACGCCCCGCTCAAGACATCGGCCAGCGATCCTGACGCCGACAGCACGCAGGGCGAACTGTTCGGAAAGGGCGAGTAGAAGATGCCGTTGACCCCTGTCCTGACCAAGCGCTTCGGAACGAACGCGCCGTGGCAGATCGAGAATTACCTGAAGCTCGACGGCTATGCCGGCCTGAAGAAGGCTTTCGCCATGCAGCCGGACGAGATCATCGCCTTGATCAAGGAATCCAACCTGCGCGGCCGTGGCGGCGCGGGCTTCCCGACCGGCATGAAATGGCAGTTCATCCCGCAGAATGACGGCAAACCGCATTACGTGGTGATCAACGCCGACGAGGGTGAGCCGGGTACCTGCCGCGACCTTCCCCTGATGATGAACGACCCGCACTCCATGATCGAGGGCATCATCATCGCCTGCTACGCGGTGCGCGCCAACCATGCCTTCGTCTATATCCGCGGCGAGGCCGTGCACGCCATCCGCCGGGTCACCCAGGCCGTGAATGAGGCCTACGCAAAGGGATATCTCGGTGACAACGTCCTGGGCAGCGGGGTCCGCTTCGACATCACGGTGCACGGCGGCGCGGGTGCCTACATCTGTGGCGAGGAGACCGCGCTGCTCGACTCGCTGGAGGGCAAGCGCGGCCAGCCACGGCTCAAGCCGCCCTTCCCCGCCACCAACGGCCTCTACGACGCCCCGACCGTCGTGAACAACGTCGGCACCCTGTGCTCGGTGCCCTACATCGTGCTGGGCGGCGCCGCCTGGCACAAGGACATGGGCCCCGAAGGTTCGCCGGGTACCTCGATCTACTCGCTGTCCGGACGGGTGAAGAACCCTGGCCAGTACGAGGCGCCGATGGGCACCACCCTGCGCGAACTCCTCGAACTTGCGGGCGGGATGAGCCGGGGCAAGGAACTGAAGTTCTGGACGCCCGGCGGTTCATCCACGCCGCTGTTCACCGCCGAGCACCTTGACGTGCCGCTGGACTTCGACTCGGTGGCCAAAGCCGGATCGATGAACGGCACGTCAGCGGTGATGATCTTCGACGAGGAGGACAGCGTCGTACAGGCCGTGCTGAAGTGGACCCAGTTCTACGAGCACGAGTCGTGTGGCAAGTGCACGCCGTGTCGCGAGGGCAACTACTGGACGGCACAGATCCTGGAGCGCATCTGGCACGGCGAGGGAACCCCCGCGGACCTCGATACCCTGCTGGACCTCTGCGACAACATCCTCGGGCGCTCGTTCTGCGCGCTCGGCGACGGTGCGACCAGCCCCATCTCGTCCTCGATCAAGTACTTCCGCGGCGAGTACGAAGCCTTGATAGCCGCAGCTGCGCACAACGAACCCGCACTAACGGGAGCTTCCGCATGACGCTCGCACCGGAGCAGACCGACCAGCAGGTCGAGCTCATCACCGTCACCATCGACGGTATCGAGATCTCGGTGCCCAAGGGCACCCTGCTGATCCGCGCGGCCGAGCAACTCGGCATCCAGATCCCGCGGTTCTGCGATCACCCGCTGCTGGACCCGGCAGGCGCCTGCCGCCAGTGCCTGGTCGAGGTCACCGACATGGGCAACGGGCGGGGGATGCCCAAGCCCGCCGCGTCCTGCACAACCACGGTGATGCCGGGAATGGTGATCAAGACCCAGCTCACGTCAGCGGTAGCGGACAAGGCGCAGCAGGGCGTCATGGAATTGCTGCTGATCAATCACCCGCTGGACTGCCCGGTGTGCGACAAGGGCGGCGAGTGCCCGCTGCAGAACCAGGCGATGAGCAACGGCCGCGCGGAATCGCGCTTTCACGAGCACAAGCGGACCTTCCCGAAGCCGGTGGCCGTGTCGAGCCAGGTGCTGCTGGACCGCGAGCGCTGCGTGCTCTGCCAGCGGTGCACCCGGTTCTCCGAGCAGATCGCCGGTGACCCGTTCATCGACCTGCTCGAACGTGGCGCGCAGCAGCAGGTCGGCACCTCGACCGACACCCCGTTCCAGTCCTACTTCTCCGGAAACACCGTCCAGATCTGTCCGGTCGGCGCGTTGACCGGTGCGAGCTACCGCTTCCGGGCCCGCCCCTTCGATCTGATGTCGACGCCGAGCGTGTGCGAGCACTGCTCCTCCGGCTGCTCGCTGCGCTCGGACTGGCGGCGTGGCAAGATCACCCGGCGGCTCGCCGGCGAGGACGCCGCCGTGAACGAGGAGTGGAACTGCGACAAGGGTCGCTGGGCATTCCAGTACGCGACGCAGAGCGACCGCCTGCTGACCCCGCTGGTACGCAACGCCGCCGGCGCGCTGGTCGAGGCATCCTGGCCCGAGGCGCTGGAGGTGGCTGCCCGCGGGTTGGCTGGCGCACGCGACAATGGCGGTGTCGGTGTGCTTCCCGGCGGTCGGCTCACCGAAGAGGACGCCTACGCCTACGCCAAGTTCGCCCGGGTAGCCCTGGACACCAACGACATCGATTTCCGTTCCCGGCCGCACTCCACCGAAGAGCTGTCCTTTCTCGGAGCCGTGGTGGCAGGGTCCTCGCCGGCCTCCGGCGCCGTTACCTACGCCGATCTCGAGAAGCCGGGACAGGTGTTGCTGGTCGGCTTCGAGCCGGAGGAGGAGTCCCCGATCGTCTTCTTGCGGCTGCGCAAGGCGACCCGCGCGGGACGTACGAAGGTGGCCTCCATCGCGGCGGTCGCCTCGAGTGGCTTGGACAAGTTGGACGGCGTGCTGATACCGACCGTCCCGGGTGCTGAGGCTGAGGCGCTGCGCAACCTGGAGGTGGCCACGGCCGACGCGCTGGCCGGCGGCATCATCCTGCTCGGCGAGCGGCTGGCCAGCGTGGCCGGTGCGCTGACCGAGGCGCTCGCACTGGCAGAACGCACCGGCGCCCGGCTGGCGTGGGTGCCTCGTCGTGCCGGTGAGCGCGGTGCCCTCGATGCGGGCGCCCTGCCGACGCTGCTGCCTGGTGGCCGCCCGGTCAGCGATGACGCGGCCCGCGTCGAGGTGGAGCGGGTCTGGAACGCCAGCGTGCCCACTACGCCGGGCCGTGACCTGACCGGCATCCTGGCCGCTGCGGAGCAGAACCTGCTCGGAGCCCTTCTCGTCGGCGGCCTGCAGCTCGGCGACCTGCCCGATTCGGCTGCCGCCGAGGCGGCCCTGTCCAAGGTCGGCTTCGTCGTGAGCCTGGAACTTCGCCGTTCCGCGGTAACCGAGTTCGCTGACGTGGTGCTCCCGGTCGCAGCGGCTGCTGAGAAGGCCGGCCGGTTCGTGACCTGGGAGGGGCGCCGGCGGCCCTTCGACCTGACTCTGACCAACTCCGGTCAGCTGGCCGACGGACGCGTCCTCAACGCGCTGGCCGAGGAACTCGACGTCGAGCTGGCGCTGCCCACGCTCGAGGCGGCCCGTGCCGAACTGGAGGCACTCGGCACTACCGCCAACCGGCTGCCGCACTATGCAACCGGTGTCACCGCGGCGGGTGCCGACCTTGCGCCGGTCGCCGAGGACGGCCTGGTGCTCTCGACCTGGCACGAGCTCATCGACGCCGGTTCGCTGCAGGACGGCGAGGAGAACCTGGCCGGCACCGCCAAGCCGCTTCGCGTCCTGATGTCGGCTTCGACCGCCGCGAATCTCGGCGTGAGCTCCGGCGATGCCGTCACCGTCGGCACTAGCCGTGGCTCGCTCGCCGCGCCAGTCGTCATTGCGGACGAGGCGGTGGACGGAGTCGTCTGGCTGCCCGCCAATCACCGCGCTGGATCGGTACGCAAGACTCTGGGAGCCGTCCACGGCGATCCGGTCACCGTAACTGCAGGAGGTGCGTCCTCGTGAGCAGAGCTTTGCTGCTCGCTGACACCACGGATCCCAATGCGACCCTGGCGCTGTTCGGCCACGACGCTATCTGGATCATGCTGATCAAGGTCCTCGGTGTCTTCGTATTCCTGGTCGTGATGACCCTGTTCTCGATCGTGTTCGAGCGCAAGGTGGTCGGTCGCATGCAGAACCGCATCGGACCCAACCGCACCGGTCCGTGGGGAATCCTGCAGTCCCTCGCCGACGGTGTGAAGCTCGCCTTCAAAGAAGAGATCATCCCGCTGCTGGCGGACAAGCCGGTGTACTGGATCGCTCCGGTGCTCTCCGCGGTGCCGGCGTTCCTCGCCTTCTCAGTGGTGCCCTTCGGCCCTGAGGTCTCGATCTTCGGGCACCACACGCCGCTGCAGCTGACCGATCTGCCCGTCGGCGTGCTGGTGATCTTCGCCTGCTCGTCGCTCGGCGTGTACGGCATCGTGCTGGCCGGCTGGGCTTCAGGCTCGACGTATCCGCTGCTCGGTGGCCTTCGCTCGGCGGCTCAGATGATCTCCTACGAGGTCGCGATGGGCCTGTCCATGGTGGCGGTGTTCCTGTTCGCGGGAACCATGTCGACGTCTGGGATCGTCGCGGCGCAGCACGGCCTGTGGAACGGCATTCCGCTCATCATCTCCTTCGTCATCTACCTGATCGCCATGGTGGGTGAGACCAACCGGGCACCGTTCGATCTGCCCGAGGCGGAATCCGAGCTGGTCGGTGGTTTCCACACCGAGTACTCCTCGATGAAGTTCGCCCTGTTCTTCCTCGCCGAATACATCAACATGGTGACCGTCTCCGCGCTCGCGACGACGATGTTCCTCGGTGGCTGGCACGCCCCGTTCGGCCTGGTGTCGATCTGGGGCGGGGCTAACTCCGGCTGGTGGCCCTTCCTGTGGTTTACGGCCAAGGTCGTCGTGTTCATCTTCGGCTTCGTCTGGCTGCGCGGAACGCTGCCCCGGCTGCGTTACGACCAGTTCATGCACCTCGGCTGGAAGGTCCTGATCCCGATCAACCTGGTCTGGATCCTGGCCGTCACCACGATGCGGGTTCTGGGTGATCGCGGCTGGAACCGCCTCACGGTCGCTGCCATCGTGCTGATCCCCATCCTGATCGGAATCACCTTCTACGCCTGGGCAGATCTCCGCCGTCAGGAGCGGACGGACGCCGACGAGGCCGCTGCGGATGCCGAGGAGGAATCGCTCGGGCTTACCTTCCCGGTGCCGCCGCTGGATCTCGTCGTGCCGCCCTCACCTCGGTTGTTGCCGGCCGGGGTCGGCGCACGTCCCGTCACGGCTGGCCGAACCACCGATCCGAGCTCTACCCACGGAGGACAGCCCAATGGCTGACGCACCCGTCCCCGATCAGCCCGCCGAGCAGGCAGCGCTTCCCACCGGGGCCGCT
>JAVEES010000113.1 GCA_030840285.1 Pseudonocardiales bacterium | reverse complement strand
CCTGCTGGACGGCCAGGTCGATATGCAGGCCGGCGCCGAAGCTGCCGACCACGGTTCCCACCACGGTGCCGACGCTCCAGAAGGCATGAAAGCTCGACATGATGGGACGCCGGTAGCTGGTCTCGATCTGCACTGCCTGGGCGTTCATCGCCACGTCGAGGCCACCGGTGACCACGCCCCAGGCGACCAGGGCCAGGAAGAGCGTTGGCAGGTTGTACGCAAGACCGGCACCCGGAATCACCAGGTAGGTGCCGAAGGCGAGCGCCGTGGTAACCGGGCCGCTGCCCCAACGGGTGGTCGCCCGGCCGATCAGGGGCATCGAGATCATCGAGCCGATCGCCGGACCCAGCAACGCCAGGCCCAGCGCAGCGTCGGACAGGCCGAGCTGCGCCTTGACCTCGGGGATGTGGGGCACCCAGGCGGCGAACAGGAACCCGTTGAAGGCGAAGGTGAGCGCGGTTGCCAACCGCGCCCTGCGAAGCCCGGGCTGGACGCCTCTATCTGTCGTAGCGGCCAGACTGGTCACCCTGCTCCTCTCGGCCCGCCGAACGGACTCTCTACGATCAATCCAACGGATGCAAAATCTTCGCGGCTCAACGGCCAGTCAGGACATCGGTGATGAGCAGGACTTACGATCTCGACCGCCAATACGTATTTCACTCCTGGAGCGCCCAGGCCGCGCTCAAGCCCCTCGTCATCCAGTCAGCACAGGGTAGCTACGTGACCGACGAGGACGGAAATCGTTTACTGGACCTCAGCTCGCAGCTGGTCAACACCAACATCGGCCACCAGCATCCGAAGGTGGTGGCCGGCATCAAGGCACAGGCCGACCTGCTGTGCACGGTGGCGCCCCAGCATGCCAACGCCGCGCGCGGCGAGGCCGCCCGGCTCGTCATCGAGCGGGCGCCTGACAACATGCGCAAGGTCTTCTTCACCAACGGCGGGGCTGAGGCGGTCGAGTACGCCGTCCGGATGGCCAAGCTGCACACCGGACGCAACAAGGTGCTGTCCCAGTACCGCAGTTACCACGGTGGCACCAACGCCGCGGTCAACCTGACGGGGGACACCCGGCGGTGGGCGAACGATCTCGGGACCACCGGCAATGTCCACTTCTTCGGTCCGTTCCTCTATCGCTCGGCGTTCCATGCGAGCACCGAAGCCGAAGAATGCCAGCGCGCGCTGGAACATCTCGAACAGGTGATCGCCTTCGAGGGGCCGAGCACCCTGGCCGCCATCGTGCTCGAGACCATCCCTGGCACGGCCGGCATCATGCCGCCGCCGCCCGGCTACCTGGCCGGCGTTCGGGACCTGTGCGACAAGTACGGGATCATCTACATCGCCGATGAGGTGATGGCCGGCTTCGGCCGGACGGGCCGGTGGTTCGCGCTCGACCACTACGGCGTCACACCAGACCTGATTACCTTCGCCAAGGGCGTGAACTCCGGATACGTGCCGCTGGGCGGCGTGATCATCTCCGAGCAGATCGCCGAGACGTTTGCCGAGCGCCCGTTCCCCGGCGGCCTCACGTACTCCGGTCATCCGCTGGCGTGCGCCTCGGCGGTCGCCACGATGACCGCGATGGCCGAAGAAGGCATCGTCGAGAACGCCGCGATGATCGGCGAGACCGTGCTTGGGCCGGGCCTGCGCGAGCTGGCCGAGCGGCACCCCTTGATCGGCGAGGTTCGTGGCCTCGGCGTCTTCTGGGCCCTTGACCTGGTGAGCGATCGCGCGACCAAGGAACCGCTGGCTCCCTACGGCGGCTCGTCCGCGGCGATGGCCGAACTCGTCGCCGCGCTGAAGGCCAACGGGGTGCTGCCGTTCACGAACTACCACCGGCTGCATGTGGTGCCGCCCTGCACCATCACCCCCGAGGAGGCTCGTGAGGGGCTGGTGGCCGTGGACAAGGCGCTGAGCGCGATCGGGCACCACTACCTGGGAGCCTGAGCTGCTCGGTCTTGACTATTGCTCGGTCTTGACTATCGGGTGTCAGTTGCCGGGCAGAATGTTCACAGCCCGCGCGGCGATCAGTGCCACCGTCACCAGTGAGATCGCCGACTGCACCATGAAGAGGACTTTGCACCAGCGGGACAAGGGCATCGTGTCGGTCGGTGAGAACGCGGTCGAGTTGGTGAACGAGACGAAGAAGTAGTCGATGAAGATCGGCTCCCAGTCGCGCGCGAGCCGCTCGTCACTCATCTGAGGGAACAGCAGATCCGGTACCTCGGTGCCACCGATGGCTCGTTCGGCCGGCCCGCCACGGTCGTACTCCCAGTACCAGAGCGCGAACAGGATCATGTTCGTCAGCCAGATCTCGCCGCCGCCCAGCAGCAGCTCATTGGCCGCAAGGGCATGACCACTGGTGATCTCACGAACGAGCAGGATCACCGAGGCCGCGTTGGCCAGCGCGAGGAAGGCGAGCAGTGCGATGGAGGCCGTGCGAACCCGCTGGGATCGGGCGGACATCCGCTCGGGATGGGTGACGACCAGTACCACCAGCGCAACCAGTTCGATGGCCTGCACCACGAACTTGGGGTGCAGCACGAAACGGTTGGGCAGCAGCGTCTGAAGCGCGATCGCCGACAGGATCGCCAGCGCGACCCACCAGCGCTGCTCGCCGTCGGTCTTTCGCTGCCAGGCTGGGCGGTTGTCGACGCGTCCGGTGGGGGTGTCCGGCGGCTCGGGGCGCATGGGGCCATTCTGGGGCACGATCGTGGCGGCCGGCGGTTACCGACGTGCGGGGTTTGCTTGGCGATTCCTATGAGAAAGGTTAACCTCGGCTTTCGCGCACTGCCTTTGATCGGGGGGTCTGGCATGCACGGACGTCGTCTGGCCGCCTTGACGGCCGCCCTGTTGTTCGCCGCGCCGGCCCTGGTCGTGCAGCTCGTGCTGCCAGCGGCGAGCGCGACGATGGCCACTGCAGGGGCGGGCACCACCACCGTTCCGCGCCCCGATCACATCGTGGTCGTGGTCGAGGAGAACCACTCGCAGACCAACATCCTCGGCAACTCCGACGCGCCGTTCATCAGCTCGCTGGCGGCCCAGAATGCCAGCTTCACCCAGTCCTTCGCGGTGACGCATCCGAGCCAGCCGAATTACCTCGCGATGTTCTCCGGCTCCACCCAGGGCGTCACCGATGACGCCTGTCCCTACAGCTTCAGCACCCCGAACCTGGCGAGCCAGCTGCTCCAGGCGAATCTCGGCTTTGCGGGCTACTCCGAGGATCAGCCCAGCGCCGGATACACCGGCTGCGGCACCGCGAAGTACGTCCGCAAGCACAATCCGTGGGTCGACTTCCCGGCCGTCCCAGCGTCCTCGAACCTGCCGTTCACGTCGTTCCCGGCGGACTACTCGACGCTTCCTGAGGTCTCGTTCGTGGTTCCGAACCTGAACAACGACATGCATGACGGGACGGTGGCCCAGGGTGACAGCTGGTTGCAGGCCAACTTCGGCGGCTACATCGAGTGGGCCAAGACGCACAACAGCCTGTTCGTGCTCACCTTCGACGAGGACGACAACCAGGCCAACAACCGGATCCCGACTGTGCTGGCCGGTCAACGCGTGACGCCTGGCAGCTATCCGCAGGTGATCAACCACTACAGCCTGCTGCGCACCATCCAGGACGCCTACGGGCTCTCGCCACTGGGTGCGAGCGCAACGGCAGCCCCGATCCTCGACGTCTGGACACCGCCCGCGGGCGACCAGCCACCGACCGCCGCGTTCACCTCGAGTTGCTCCGGGCTGACCTGCACCTTCGACGCGTCGGGATCCAGTGATCCGGACGGCGCCGTGGCCTCCTACAGCTGGAGCTTCGGCGATGGCGGCACCGCCTCCGGGGCACGGGTCAGCCACGGCTACCCGTCCGGCGGCAGCTACCAGGTGGAGCTGCAAGTCGCCGATGATGCCGGTGCCACGGCGTCCAGATCGACGTCGATCACCCTTACGGCACCAGGCGGAACGCCGTTCGCGAGCGACCGTTTCGCTCGCACGGTCAGCAACGGCTTCGGGGCCGCGGACGTCGGCGGGGCGTGGGCGGTGGCCGGCAATCCGGCGTCCTACTCGGTGGGCGGCGGTGCCGCGGCGATGCGGATGGCGAGTCCAGCCAGCCAGGTGACGGCAACGTTGCCGCCCACCAGCTCGGACACCGACCTGAGCTTCAACCTCAGCAGTGACAAGCTCTCGACCGGCAACGGGGTCTACCTGACGGTGACCGGGCGCAAGCTGGCCGCGAACAACGAGTACCGCGCGCGGCTGCGGATCACCTCGGCCAATACCGTGCGGATGTATCTGAGCCGGTTGGTCGGCGGCGCTGAGACCGCGATGACGAGCGACCAGGACGTCGCGGGGATCAGCTACTCGGCCGGGATGGCGCTGACGATCCGGCTGCAGGTGACGGGCACCAGTCCGACGGTGGTGCGATCGAAGCTGTGGCCCGCGGGCGGTAGTGAGCCGGCGGGCTGGCAGGCCAGCGCGGTGGACTCGACGACCGCGCTGCAGGCCGCGGGGTCCATTGCGATCACCAGCTACCTGGCCAGCAGCGCCACGAACGCGCCGGTCACCGTACGGATCTCGTCCCTCACCGCCAAGCCCACTGCCGGCACCCCACCACCCGCGAACAAGCCGCCGATCGCGGCGTTCAGCTCGTCCTGCACGGACCTTTCGTGCTCGTTCAACGGCTCGTCCTCGTCTGATCCGGACGGCACGATCGCCTCCTACGCCTGGGATTTCGGTGACGGCTCGACGGGGACCGGTGCCCAGCCCGCTCACACCTATGCCGCCGCGGGCTCGTTTTCGGTGACTCTGACAGTGACCGACAATTCGGCAGCGACCGGGGCGGTCAGCCATTCGGTGACGGCGACGATGCCGGCGCTGATCGCGTCCGACAGGTTCGCCCGGACGGTGAGCAACGGCTTCGGCACCGCGGATGTCGGCGGCCCGTGGAGCGTGACCGGTAACCCAGCCAACTTCTCGGTCGCGGCCGGCACTGCTTCGATGAGGCTCGCGACCGCCGGGACCCAGCTGACCGCCACGCTGGCAGCGGTATCCAGCAGCGATACCGACCTGACGGTCAACGTCACGGCCGACAAGGCGCTGAGCAGCAGCGGCGTGTACCTGACGTTCACCGGACGCCGGGTGAGCGCGAGCAACGAGTATCGCGCGCGAGCCCGGCTGACCTCGACGAACACCGTCCAGCTCTACGTCAGCCGCCTCGTCGCCGGAACCGAGACCGCACTCTCGACTGACCGGGTGGTCACGGGGCTGGCCTTCACCCCGGGCGCGAACCTGACCCTGCGGCTTCAGGTCAGCGGCACCGGCACGACGACCGTTCGCGCGAAAATCTGGGCAGCGGGGACGGCGGAGCCGGCGAGCTGGTTCGCCACCGCCACCGACACCACCGCCGTCCTGCAAGGGCCGGGCTCGCTCGCCCTGACGGCCTACCTTTCCAGCGGTTCGACGAGCGCGCCGGTCGTCATCGGCTTCGGCAACCTCAGTGCGAAGCCGGCTGCCTGAGGCCTATCGGCTGTGAGCTGGCCGCCAGGCGCCGCGGGCCGGTGCGGATCATCGGGGTCGCGCAAGGGTGTGAGCTGGCCGCCAGGCGCCGCGGGCCGGTGCGGATCACCGGGGTCGCGCGAGGTTGAATGCTCATGGCGCAGCCGGACGCCACCGACCGAGAGGCAAGCCATTGAGCAGCGCGACCACCGCGGGAGTCCGCAATGCATTCCTGCGTTACCGGGTGATGGCGTTCATCACCGGCACGTTGCTGGTGTTGCTGGTGTTCGTAGCGATCCCGATCAAGTATCTCGGCCACAACGAGGGCCCGGTTGCTGTGATCGGCACCGCCCATGGCTTCCTGTTCATGGTCTATCTGCTGACCGCGCTGGATCTCGGTATCCGCCGCCGGTGGCCCTGGCTCAAGCTCGGCCTGGTGATGATCGCCGGAACCGTTCCATTCGCCTCCTTCTACGCCGAGCACCGCCTCCGCCGCGAAATCGCCTAGCCCCCTCAACCCCGCTTTGGGCGTCCCCAAATCCCCCAAAATGGCCCTCCGGAGGGTATTTCCAGACGCCCAAAGCGTGGAGGAAAGGGCGGGTTAGGTTGTGCCGGTTGCTCGGCGGGGGTTGCCTTGCATGCCTTGCACCAGGCCGTCGCGCGCCCGGGCGACCCTCGAGCGGATGGTGCCGACCGGGCAGCCCATCACGTCGGCCGCCTCGGGATAGGACAGGCCCACCACCTGGGTGAGCACGAACGCCTCCCGAAAGGCCGGCTCCAGGCCGTCCAGCAGCATCCGCAGGCTCACCGTCTCGGCAGGGTCGACCGCGCGCTCGATCGGCTCGACGTGGGCCACCGGCACCACCGGCTTGCGGGTCCGGATCGCATCCGCGCAGACCCGGCGGGCGATCGAGAGCAGCCAGGTTCGCGCGCTCGAGCGTCCGGCAAAGCGGTGCAGCGAAGCGAAGGCCCGGGCGAAGGTCTCTTGGGTGAGATCCTCGGCATCGGCCGGGCTGCCCAGATGCGCGCACAGCCGCCAGACGTCGGACTGGCAGGCCCGGACGAACTCGGCCGCAGCGCCGGCATCACCCGCGCGAGCGCGCAAGGCTGCGAGGGTGACCGGGTCGAAGTCAGGGGCATCCATGCGCCCGATCTCCTCTCGGTCGGCCGTAGCTGAGCTGATCAGCCCGGGTGAGCTGTGACACAAGCCCGGGGTGGCCGGGAACCAGATGGACGGCGGAGCCGACTTGGATGGTCGTGAGCTGTCAGCGTTACCGGGAAGCGGCGTCGGCCCGGCTGGACCACGAGCCGCTCCAGATGTCGGCATCGGCGCTGGATCATCACCTCAGCACCTGCCTAGATTGTGCCGCATGGCTGGAGTCGGCCACCCGGCTCGGTAGGTCGCTGCGGGTTACCGGCCACACGCCGCCCGACCTCAGCCCGCGGATCCTCGACCAGATCGTGCTGCCCGCGGCGAAGGTCGGCCGGTACCGGACGCGGCTGCGAGTGGGCCTGGCGGCGCTCGGCTTCTTGCAGTGGGCGCTGGCGACGCCGGCCCTGTTCGGCGACAGCCCCGGGATGCACATGTCGATGCATGCCTCGCATGAGAGCGCGGCGTGGAACCTAGCGCTGGGCGCGGCGTTCCTCGCGGTTGCCATCAAGCCGGTGCGCGCGCAGGGCACGCTGCCGATCCTGGCCACCTTCGTGGCGGTCCTCGCGGTGTTGAGCGCCGGCGACATCGCGGCCGGCCTGGTGGATGCCACCCGGCTGGCCAGCCACGCGGGGGTGGTCATCGGGCTGGTCCTGGTGCTGCTGACCGCTCGCGCGCAACGCCTGATGCTGCCGCCCGGTGCGGCCGCCGGTGCGCGCACCGCGAAGGCCGAACTCAGCCGGTTCCGCCGTAAGGGCGCGGCGTGAGGGCAACGGCGCTGGGGCAGCTCAGCAGGCTGGGCAACTGGCGGCGCTGGTTCGGCGTGCGGCGCTCGCTCGGCTTGCGGCGCTGGTTCGGCGTGCCGCGCTCGCTCGGATTGCGGCGCTGGTTCGGCGTGCTGGCGCTGGCGGGTGCCCTGGCCACCGGCTGGCTCGCCACCGCGCCCGCGGCATCCGCGCATGCCGTGGTGGTCGGCTCGGACCCCACTGACGGCGCCCGGCTGGCGAAGGCCCCGGCCTCGGTCACGGTCCGCTTCGACGAGAACGTCGGGCTCTCGCTGGGCTACCTGCGGGTGGTGGACACCGCGGGTCGCCGGGTCGATGCGAGTGCGGCAACCCACCCGTCAGGCGACGGCTCGGCGGTCAGCGTGACGCTCAAGCAGGGCCTTGGCGACGGGACGTACCTGGCCAGCTTTCGGGTTACCAGCGCCGACTCGCACCCGGTGGCGGGCTCCATCCGGTTCGTCGTCGGCAACGGCCCGCTCGGGCTCAGCTCCGGCCCGTCCGGCACCACCTCGGTGGACCGAGCCGTGTCGGTGGGCCTGGCGGTCGGCCACTGGCTGAGCTTCGCCGGCGTGGGAGTGGTCGGCGGCAGCTGGCTGATCTTCTCGATCTGGCCGTCCGGGCAGCGACGGCGCGCCATCCGGCGGACGATCTGGACCGGGTGGTGCTTGGCTGCCGTCGGGGCGATCGCCGAGTTCGTCTTGCAGGGCCCGTACGCCGCGGGCAGCGGGTTGCGGACGGCCCTGCAGTCGAGCCTGCTGGACGCCACCCTGCACGTGAACGCCGGGCAGTTGCTGTCGCTGCGGCTCGTCCTGCTCGGTGTGCTCGGGCTGGTCCTGACCGCGCTGCTCACCGACGACGAGCGGCGCAAGCCCAGCTGGGGACCCGAGGCCGCCGCCATCGTCGGGGTCGGCATCGTGGTTACCTACGCCGCGTCCGGCCACAGCCAGTCGGCGAATCCGCGCTGGCTCGCGGTCGTGGTCGACGCCCTGCACCTCACCGCGATGTCGGTCTGGCTTGGTGGCCTGGCGCTGCTGCTCGTGGCCGCCCTCAGTCGGCGTTCGGACGTTGCAGAGGTTGCAGAGGTTGCGCAGGTTGCCGAGGTCGCGGAGGTCGGTGCGGTTGCTGCCGTGTCGGGAGTCGTTGACGTTGCCGAGGTTGCCGACGCTACAGACGTCGCCGAATTCGACGATCTGCTCGAGCCCGATGCGGACGCGGCCGAGCTGGCCGCCGGGCTGCCGATCTTCTCCCGGGTCGCGCTGGCCTCGGTGGCGACCTTGGCGGTGACCGGGACGATCCAGGCGTGGCGAGAGGTCGGCACCGTGGATGCGCTGTCGACCACCTGGTACGGCCGGCTGGTGATCGCCAAGGTGGCCCTGCTCGGCGGCCTGATCCTGCTCGGCTACTACGCCCGGCGGACGGTGCTGCGGCGCGATTGGGGCCTCGGGCGCGGCCCGCTGCAGCGGATGCGGCGCACCATCGCGGTCGAGGTCGCGGTGGGCGCGGTGGTGCTCGCCGTGACCGGGGTGCTGATCGCACAGCCGCCGGGCAAGGTGGCCCTCGCCGCCGAACGAAGCAAGCCGCAGGTAGCCACGGTGGCGGTGACCGACAAGGCCACGGCCAGGGTCGAGATCGATCCGGGAGTGCACGGCAACGTCGAGGTGCAGGTGTCGCTGACCGGTTCGATCACGCCGACACAGGTCACCGCGACGGCCGGCCTGCCCGCCCGGTCGCTGGGGCCGATCGTGCTCAGCCTGCAGGCCAACGGACCCAAGACCTACACCTCGAACGACGTCGTGCTGCCCTCGGCCGGGGACTGGCAGATCACCCTCAACGTCCAGACCTCGCAGTTCGACTCGACCACCGCAGTGGCCACACTGCACCTCTCGTGAACGGAATCAGCTCTGTAATGAAGGCATCTCAGGTGAACGCGTCCCGCGTGCAGCCGAGTGTCGTCCCCACAGCGGGCTCCTCACAGTTGGCAAAAAACTTCGCAAGGGATCATCGACGTCGTGACCCGTCCGCCGCTGACGTTCTTCCTGGCCGCAGTGGCCATCCTGGTCGGGATGGCGGGGCTGGTCCGCGGCTCGCTCCCGCAGTCGGTCCCGAGCACTGCGTCGAGCAGTACGGCCGGCGCCGACCCCATCGTGGTGGGCGGCGCCTACGTGCGGGAGCCGGCGAACGACGTGAACGCCGCGGCGTACTTCACCGTTTACAACACGACCGGAACGCCGGACGAACTGGTGTCGGTCAGCACCGGCGCGGGGGCAGAGGCAAGTTTGCACTCATACACCAGTGACGGGGCGATGACGGCCATGAGTGGATTGACGATCCCGGCAAACGGCAGCGTGGCCCTGTCGCCGGGCAAGGGGCATGTGATGATCGAGAAGCTGTACGGCCCGCTCAAGCCTGGGCAGACCGTGAACCTGCAACTGAGCTTTGCCAAGGCGGGCGAGGTCCTGGTGACCGCGCCGGTGATCGCGATCGCCGCGCCGGCCCCGACCGCGGAGGGTCCCAAGTGAGTGTGTTGGCACGTCGCTCTCGTCCGGGCGCGTTGGCCGTTCTCGCCGCGTGCGCGGCGGTCGGGCTAGTCAGCGGCTGCGCGTCCTCGAGTTCACCGCAGCCCAGCGCGTCGGCGTCGGCCTCGGAGCTGAATGACCACGCCGGGGGTCCGTATCAGGGCGTGGGGCTGATCCCGCCGCAGCCGCGCCCGCAGTTCACGCTGACCGACACGGCCGGCAAGGCGTTCAACTTCGGTACACAGACCGCGGGCAAGCCGACGCTGCTGTACTTCGGCTACACGAACTGCCCGGACGTCTGCCCCACCACGATGGCCGACATCGCCAATGCGCTGTCGATGGTTCCGGCCGGTATCCGCGCGCGTACCGAGGTCATCTTCGTGACGACGGACGTCAAGCACGACACCGGACCGGTGCTCAAGCGCTACCTCGCGAAGTTCGATGTGGCGTTGCCGAACAAGTTCATCGGGCTCTACGGGACGCAGAATCAGATCGATACGGCCCAGGTCGCGGCGCACGTGACGCTGGCCGAAGGCGACGGCCAAAACCATTCCGCCCAGGTCTTGCTCTACGGTACTGACGACTACGCACGCGTGTCGTTCCTGCAGAGCACCAACGAGACCACCCAGATCGCCCACGATCTGCCGATGGTTGGCTGAGGTGTGCACGTCCGTGTTGCAAACTGGGTCGGCGGTAGCGCGCCGGATGAAAGCTAAGGAGACCTAGGGGTGAAGTTCGCCGGTTCTGAGAGCCGCAGCTGGGCTGGTCTGGTGATTCGGGTCGTGCTCGGCGCGGTCTGGGCCTGGGCCGCGGTATCCAAGATCGGCGACCCGCGCCGATTCGTGCAAGCCGTCCGTGCCTATGACGCGACCCCCGAATGGCTGAGCAAGGGGATCGGGTACGGCCTGCCGGTTCTGGAGGTATCGCTCGCGCTGCTGCTGATCCTCGGGCTGATCACCCGGTATGCCGCGGTCGTGAGCGCGGTGCTGCTGGTGATCTTCATCGTCGGGATCGCTCAGGCCTCCGCGCGCGGGATCAAGCTCGAATGCGGCTGCTTCGGCGGGGGAGGGACCTCGGCTTCTACCTCGTACCTGCTCGACATCCTCAGAGACGTCGGATTGCTGGTGCTCGCGGCGTACCTGATCATCTGGCCGCTGACGAAATTCTCGGTCGACCAGGCCCTGATCAACTCCGAGATGGTGCCCGGCCTGACGCCCAAGCAGGCCAAGAGCGAGAAGAACGTCCGGCGCTACCGGGCGGCGCGGGCGGCGGCTGAGGTCGAGCTGCGGCACAAGCAGCGTTATACCGCGGCGGGAACGGCCGCTGTGGTGCTGCTGGTGAGCCTGATCGCGATCGGCGTGCAGGGCGGACGGGCCAAGATCACCGGAACCGTTGACACCGCGAACGCGACCGCGGCGACCGGCGTGAAGGTCGGCAACCAGCAGGCGCCGGTGACCGTGGATCTCTACGAGGACGCGCAGTGCCCGATCTGCAAGCAGCTGGAGCAGAGCGGCCTGCCGGCTGATCTGGCCGCGAAGCTGAAGGCGACGTCGATCAAGGTGAACTACCACCTGATGTCGTTCCTGGACTCGTCCTCGAACGGCAACCGCTATTCCTCGCGGGCGGCGAACGCTGCCTACTGTGCCTCGGATACCAGCACGTCGGCCTTCGTGAAGTACCACGACATCCTTTATGGCAAGGATTCTTCCGGCAAGGACAACCAGCCGGCCGAGAACGCCCACGGGGTGCCTGATTCGCAGCTGATCGCCTGGGGCAAGCAGGCCGGGATCACCAGTGCGACGTTCTCGACCTGTGTGAGTTCGGAGCAGCACAAGAATCTGGTGGTCGCGGTGACCGACGCCGCGAGCAAGCGGGGCGTCAACGCCACGCCGACCGTGCTGGTCAACGGCAAGCAGGTGGGGGCGACGAACAGCTCGCCGACGGTGGCCCAGATCGATGCCGCGATCGCGGCGGCGCTTAAGACGTCCAAGTCGACCGCGGCGCCGGCCCCGACCCCGACGGCGACCGGGTCGAAGGCTGCGACTCCGGCTGCTCCTCGGTCGTCCGCTTCGAGTTCGAAGTCGGGCTAGGCGTCGGGGCTGGTCTTCAGGGCTCGGTTTCGGGCTAGGCGTCAGAAAAGTAAGGGCCGGTGCCCCGTGTGGGGGTACCGGCCCTTACTGCTTTGCCTTGCTCTTTGCTTTGTCGTGCTGGGTGTTGCCGTTGCTTGCGGTGTTACTTGTTAGCGGCTTCCTTCAGCGCGCTACCGGCCGAGAACTTGACGGTCTTGGCGGCAGCGATCTTGATGGTCTCGCCGGTGGCCGGGTTGCGGCCTTCGCGGGCGGCGCGGTCGCCGACGGAGACGGCGAAGAAGCCGGGAACGCTGACCTTCTCACCCTTCGCGACGGCACCTTCGATGACGCCCTGGAGGCTCCGCAGAACGGCGTCA